>CAIXCO010000064.1 GCA_903917955.1 uncultured Chlorobiaceae bacterium
GCCAGCGAGGCAAGAGCCCGGATGTCGGAGAGCTGGAGGAGCGGATTGCTTGGTGTTTCAATCCAGATCAGCCTGGTTTTTGGGGTGAGAGCTGCTTCATAACTTTCGGTAGCTTCACTCTCCGCGTAGGTTGTTGTGATCCCCAAAGGTCGGAGCAGTTGCTCAAAAATGCGATAACTCCCCCCGTAGATATCGCTGCTCGCAACAATATGCTCTCCGGGTTTCACCACCTGAAGCGCCGCGAGGGTGGCTGCAACTCCAGAGGCGAAGGCGAGGCCGTAGCGCCCGTTTTCGAGCAGGGCGAGGGTCGATTCGAGCGCTTTCCGGGTAGGATTGCCGATTCTTGAGTAGAAGAATTCGCCGTGATGCTGCAAGTCTTCACGCTCGAAGGTGGATGTTTGGTAAATGGGAAAGGTTACCGATCCCGTATGGGGGTCAGGTGCCTGTCCATCATGAATTGCAAGAGTTTCAAAATGCATGGTCTTTTTGTAAACTTCCCGAATTATTAAATGCCGAGCCCGTCGCTAAAAATGCTTTCAACAGCTTTCTGCTGCAATACCCTCGAATTTGGTGGCACGCTTACCGTCTGCCAGACGTTGCCTCCGATCACCGAGTTTTTGCCGATGGTTATTCTTCCGAGGATGTTGGCATTCGAGTAAATGACGACGTTGTCTTCAATAATAGGATGGCGCGGCAGGTTTTTGACCGGGTTGCCGTCGTCGTCGAGGGCAAATTTTTTCGCGCCAAGCGTTACGCCCTGGTAGAGACGTACGTGGCTGCCGATAATGCAGGTTTCGCCAATGACTACACCGGTGCCATGATCAATGCAGAAATGGTCGCCGATATGGGCTCCGGGATGAATGTCAATACCCGTTTCCGAATGGGCCATTTCAGCAATGATTCTCGGTATAAGGGGCACACCAAACGATAACAGGGCGTGCGCCGCACGGTAATTGATCATGGCCCTGATGGAGGGGTAGCAGAAGATGATCTCCCCGTAGTTTTTCGCTGCCGGGTCTCCATCGTATATGGCTTTGACATCAGTGCACAATTTCCTCCTGATGTCGGGCAAAAGCCCTATAAATTGGGTGGCGGTTTCGGCAGCTTTTTCTGCGGCGTTGGCGGAGCCGTTGTTTTCTGTGTCGAAATGCTGAACACTGAGAATTTGGCTTGCAAGCAATCCATAGAGTTTTTCTATGCGTACACCAAGAAAGTGGTGGCGCGACTGCTGGCGCAGAACGGGCCCGCCAAAATAGCCTGGAAAGATGATTGAACGGAGAAGTTCAACCACCTCTTCGAGCTTTTCAATCGAGGGGAGCAACTGCTCGTGATGGCCCAAAGCGTCACATTCCGCATCACCGTGGCCGGATAACAGCCTGATAGCCTCTTCAATGATCGTGTCACTTTTCGTTTCCATGTGTGTTTTATAATCTCCCTCTTGCAAATAAGTCTTCGTATTGATAAAAATAGTTTTGCCAGTTCAGATTTTGACAGCCTCTTCTTCAAACTGGTAGAGCAGTGTTGAAAGGTAGCGCTCTCCTGTATCGGGCAGGATAACGACAATGTTTTTGCCTCTGTTCTCCTCTCTCTGTGCAAGCTGCAGAGCGGCGTACACGGCGGCGCCTGAAGAGATGCCGACAATAAGCCCTTCAGTTTTTGCCAGTTGACGACCCGTGCGGAGGGCATCTTCGTTCTTTACCGGGATAATTTCATCAATAACACCGGTATTGAGGATGTCGGGTACAAAGCCTGCGCCGATTCCCTGAATTTTGTGGGGCCCTGGTTTGCCACCGGCAAGAACCTGCGAATCGAATGGCTCAACTGCGACAATTTTCACGCCCGGGTTCCGCTGTTTCAGTACCTCTCCGACACCGGTAATCGTTCCGCCTGTTCCGACGCCGCTTACAAAGATATCAACATTTCCATCAGTATCATTCCAGATCTCTTCGACCGTTGTTTTACGGTGGATTTCCGGATTCGCCGGGTTTTTGAACTGCTGCGGCACAAATGAATTGGGATACTCTGCGTTGAGTGCCTCAGCTTTTCTGATTGCGCCGCTCATTCCTTCGGGGCCCGGAGTCAGTACCAGCTCCGCACCAAGCGCCTTGAGCAGGTTTCTGCGCTCAATACTCATGGTTTCAGGCATGGTCAGTATCAGCCGGTACCCTTTGGCTGCGGCAATAAAGGCCAGTGCAATACCGGTGTTGCCGCTTGTCGGTTCAATAATGATGCTCTCCTTGTTGAGCAATCCCTTTTTTTCAGCATCTTCAATCATTGAAAAACCAATGCGGTCTTTCACACTGCCACCCGGATTGAAGTATTCAAGTTTGGCAAGAATTGTCGCCAGCGCCTCATGCTCACGGCCATAATTTCCAAGCTCAAGAAGAGGGGTGTTCCCGATAAGATCCGTCAGTTTTTTTGCGATGCGTCCCATAGCTGTTCCGTGGTTTTTGTGGTTGAAAATAACATTAATATCATCAATAAACCCTTCAACGGGAATCCCCCTAAACGGTCATCTTGTATACCATAAATACGGTAGAGTCAGATATGGTATTCGATATTGTCTATCAATCCGGCTTTTATGGCATACATCAGGAGTTCAGGGCTGCTCGAAACGCCAAGTTTACGGAAAATATTTTTCCGGTGTGTCATGACGGTGTGAAAACTGATATACTTTTTTGCCGCAATCTCTTTTGTTGAAAGGCCGCTGGAAATCAGGCGGACGATTTCGATCTCTGAGGTGGTCAACATCGTTGCATCTTCAAGAGGACCATCCTTTTTCAGGAGAATATCGAGCACGTCGCCTGAATAATATTTTTTCTCTTTCAAAGCCGCCTCAATCGCCTGAAAAATCTCTTCGCGGTCATCGGTTTTCAGAACAATATTTCTGATGCCGATATCATTGAGCTCCTTTATTTTTAAGTGTGTGATGGAGCTTGTCAAAACGACAATACCTGTTTCTGGATGATTTTTTCTCAAATCCCCAAGTTCACTGATTGAACCGAAATCAAAGAGGATGTCATCGGTGATGATGAGTGAAATACCCTCTTTTTGCAAATGCTGCTGCAAGCCAGCTTTAGTCGAGACCGTAGA
>CAIXCO010000065.1 GCA_903917955.1 uncultured Chlorobiaceae bacterium
ATTATTGTCGAACATGCTGGCGGCGCTCCAGTTGGCATCCGCAGGGTTGAGCTGATTGAGAGAAAGGGAAAAGGGCATCCCGATACCATCTGCGACTCGGTCATGGAGGCGGTCTGCATCAGCCTCTGCGGGGAGTATCTTGCCCTTACGGGTCGCATTCTGCACCACAACATCGACAAGGGACTGCTGGTTGCCGGAAGAAGCGCGGTACAACCGGGAGGTGGCAGGGTACTTGAGCCCATGAAAATTATTTTCGGTGACAGGGCGACCTTTCACTACCAGGGAATAACAATCCCTGTTGCTGAAATTGCTGAAGCAGCCGCATCGAGATGGCTGAAAGAGAACCTCCGTTTTGTTGACCCCTGCCTGCACATCCTCTTCCAGAACGAAATCAAGCCCGGTTCAGCAGAGCTGACTGACCTCTTTTCAAGAAGCATTGTCGGCGCCAACGACACCTCCGTCGGAGTGGGCTATGCGCCGCTCAGCAGTACAGAGTCACTTGTGCTTAAAGTCGAAAACCATCTCAACTCCCCCGCTTTCAAGCTCGCATTCCCGGAAACTGGCGAAGATGTAAAGGTAATGGCATTCCGCGATCGTGACAGCGTAACCCTGACCATTGCCGTTGCCTTTGTAGATCGCTTTATTGCCGATACCGCCACCTATTTCAAACGCAAGGAAGCGGTGCGAGAGGCGGTGCTCGCCTTTATTGCCGAAGAGCGCCATCCCTTCGAAAAAGTCACCATAGAGCTAAACATGCTCGACGACCATACTCGGGGTGAAGGTGGTATCTACCTGACCGTCCTCGGCACCTCGGCTGAAGGGGCTGATGGAGGTGAAGTAGGCAGAGGCAACAGGGTCAACGGCCTTATTGCATTCCAGCGACCACTCAGCCTTGAGGCCGCTGCCGGCAAAAACCCTGTCCGCCACGTCGGAAAAATCTATAATGTGCTGGCACGGGAGTGCGCCGGACGCATCTACCGTGAGGTCAAGGGAGTTGAGGAGGTTTCACTCTTTCTTTGCAGCCAGATCGGCCAGCCCATTGATCGACCTCTTTCTGCTTCGGCACAAATCATACCGGCGGAAGGGGTGACGATTGAGGATATCCGTGAACCGGTCGCCACAATCATTGATGACGAACTGGCCAGTATCATCCACTTTACGGAGCGCCTTGCCCGGGGTGAATTCAGCATCTGTTGATGCGAGTATGTTGTCTCCCGGTTACAAGAGCCATTCAAGGCTTTTAAGGGATAACTTATTTTAAGGCATAAACCCCTCCTGGACAGCATCTCGCTGTGAAAGGGAAATGTCTTTTGCGGCACTTCGGGGCAAATATATCTCAAAGGTTGTTCCCTTTCCCTTTGTACTGTGCGCAAAAATAGCGCCAAGGTTCTGTCGGACAATACCATAGACCACGGCAAGCCCGAGCCCGGTTGCCTCGGTCATCGGTTTTGTGGTAAAAAAGGGCTCAAAAACAAAATCAAGCGTCTCCTTGTCCATGCCACATCCGTTATCACCAACCTCGACCACAACATAATCGCCCGGCTCAATTTCAGGATGTGATTGAGAAAATGGAGCATCAACCTGAACATTACGGGTCGCAATAAAAAAGTCCCCTCCCTCCTTCATGGCATCCCTTGCATTGAGGGTAAGATTAATCATGATCTGTTCTATTTGCGGCAGATACATATCCACTGACCAGAGCCCTTCGCCCAGGCTAAAAGTCAGCCGGATATTGTCTCCCAGCAGGCATTCGAGCCGCTCCCCCATCTCCTTCAGCGACGTATTGAGATCAAGTTTCGTCGGATTGACAAGCTCCTTGCGGGCAAAAACAAGCAGTTTTCTGACAATCTCTGCTGATTTCATAATCGAATTCCGCACGTCAACTAGTGGGAGGTGCATCGAGGCCTCAAGCTCCCCCGTAGCAATCAGTATCTCAATATTGCCCAGCATCACCTGCAGCATATTGTTAATTTCATGGGCAACACCACCCGCCAGCCTGCCGATCGACTCCATCTTCTCTGCATGAACCAGAGTTGCCTGAAGTGCAGCATTCTCGCTCTCAATCTGCTTCTGGTAGGTAACGTCAGAAAGCACCGCCCTGCATGACAGGCCATCATCCTGAACAATGGCATCAATGCAGACCGTAGTACGTTGCGGAGTCAACGCGCTCTCTTCGTGCACCAGCATACACTCACAAAAATGGGGCTCTTTATGACTGAAAACCCTCTCCATCAGTGCATTAAAACTCTTTATCCCCTCAGGATCAAAAAAAAGCGCAAGGCGGCCCCCCTTTAAAAGTGAACGATCCACACCAAGCATCTTCGTTGCCGTCAGGTTTACCTCAAGTATGGTACCATCGCGCGCAAGCGTCAGGTAACCAACCGGTGCAAAGTCATAGAGTTCA
>CAIXCO010000066.1 GCA_903917955.1 uncultured Chlorobiaceae bacterium
CTTTGCCGATCCCCAGGTCATGCAAGAGCCGGGAAAGTCGGACATAGCTCGTGCCTATGCCTGACCGGCAGGCGGCTACGCCAAAGGCGCATGCCAGCCAGGTTTTACCGGCCCCCGTCGGGCCGGTAATGATGAGATTACGATGATTTTTAATCCAGTCGTTGCGAGCCAGATCCATAACCATTGATTTTGCAATCCCGCGTTGTGGTGTCGTATGCAGCTCTTCGATGCAGGCCGCGGGATAGCGCAGACGGGCCTGACGTAGTAACGTGCTGAGCTTGTGGTTTTCGCGTACGCTTTTTTCGTGCTGGACGAGCAGTAGCAGCCGTTCGGCAAAGTCCATTTCAGAAGACATCGGCGTCCTGATCTGCATATCAAGAGCCTCTGCCATCCCATGCAGCTTGAGGGCTGCCAATTGTTCCTTAACGTTCTGTAGCATAGTAATTTCCTCCTCTAATGTTATCGTGAGAGATGATGGCAAGAGATGCTTGTTTTTCGAATAAGGTCACGTTGTCGAGCCCCTTGGTCATCATTGACTTGATGCTCCTGTAGGTGGTCAGATTGAGTTCCAGTGCCTTGAGTGCGGCCCGTTCCAGACGCTCGGGGCTGTAGGTCTTTGCCAGACGAATAATGCCGAGACAACTGCGGAAGCCATGTTCCGGATGAAGCTTGCTCTGCATAATGCACTCCATGAGCTGGGCGGTGTTCGGGCCTATTTTGGCGCCCCATGACCGGATCCGCTCCGGGCTCCATTCTTTGTGAAAACGGTGTTCGTGAGGCATGTGCGCTGGTTCGGTAACATACTGAGCGAGCTTGAGCGTTCTGATGTGCTGGGCAACAGCTTCGCCTTCATGGTACACCGAGACTATATGGCCGGTGTACTTGATATCGACCTGCTTGCCAATCAGGCGATACGGCACACTGTAGAAGCTTTTATCCACCGAAACATGGTAATCGACACCTACCTTTGCTTTTTTCCAGTAGGCGACGGTGAAGCGCTCTTGGGGCAATGGTACCAGCCGATGTTTCTCCAGCTCCAGAAACAACTCCTTACGGGTTTTGCAATACTGGTACATCAGGCGGTTGTTGAGTGCTTCGAGCTCTTCGGCAATGGCAACATTGAGCTCTTCAAGGCTGAAGAACCGCCGGTTCCTCAGAGGAGCCAGAATGCGTCGTTGTACTTGCAGTACGCCATTCTCAACTTTCGCTTTATCCTTGGGCTTGCGTACCCGTGCGGGGAGCACCGCCACAGAGTAATGACGGGCAAGATCGGCGAAGGTCGGATTGATTTCCGGGTCGTAGAAACAGGCATGCGTTACGCCGCTCTTCAGGTTATCAATCACCAGGAGCTGCGGGCATCCGCCGAAATACTCAAACGCCTTCACGGTTGCTTCTGCAAAGTCTTCAGCTTTCTGGCTTGATACGGCACAGGCAAAAGTATAGGAGGTGCCACCAAGCACCGCAACATAGAGTTCTGGCGTCATCAGCTCGCCGCTTTCAGGATTGATCCACGATGGCTTGTCGCCGGAAAAGTCAATAAAGAGCTTTTCGCCAGGTGTGTGCGTCATACGCATGGTTGCCTTGTCCTGCATCTCCCATTCGTTGATCATCTCGTAGAAACGAGTCTTTTTGTACCCGTCAGGATGTTGTTGCTGATACTCCTCGTACAGCAGTTGACGAGTGATGTGTGTGCCGGAACGCTTGAGTTCCTCGACAAGGCCCTGTACGTCAGGTTCCGGTCGCAGAGAGCGGATCTTTGGAACAGGCTGTAGAAGCTTCGCTAATGCTTTGTCTGGCATTGCAGCGATGGCCTCATATTCCAGGCTGAGCGCTTTGATCTTTTTTACATAACCCTGCACGGTTGAGACCGACAGGTTGCAGGCGCCGGCGATGGCCCGCAGACTCAGTTGCTTGGTAAAATGCAGCCGGGCGATTTCACGGATTGTTCTCATGGTTTTTCTCCTGCCTTGTTGTTGCATAGCCCTTCGTTTTGGTTCAAAAAAAACGATCAGGCTACAGAATACGTCAACTTGCAGAAGAATGATGAGTGGGTTTCCGGTAACTTCGAACACGTTTTCCGCTCAGGGCAAAAAAGTGTTCTATCTTTTGCGGAATTACTGTTCGGCTTTTCCCGGAATTAGTGTTCGATGTTCAGCGGATTTTGCGTTCGAGGTTTGCCGGAATATGCA
>CAIXCO010000067.1 GCA_903917955.1 uncultured Chlorobiaceae bacterium
TCAAAAAAAAGCGCAAGGCGGCCCCCCTTTAAAAGTGAACGATCCACACCAAGCATCTTCGTTGCCGTCAGGTTTACCTCAAGTATGGTACCATCGCGCGCAAGCGTCAGGTAACCAACCGGTGCAAAGTCATAGAGTTCAGTATAACGCTCAAGTCCCGCCTCCATTTCATCGCGCGACTGCATGAGCTCCTGCTGCTGCATTTCAAGCTCAATCTGGTGAACCGACAATTCATGAATCAGTCGGTGCATCTCAGCCGGTGAAAGAGCCAATCTCTTATCTTTCTCTCCACTCTTCTCAAGGCGCTCTTCAGCCCTGCGCCGCAATGCAGAGAGTTCGAGCGGGCGAACCTTGTTTTTTTTCATGATTGACACTCCTCGTTTCCACCACTCTTGCTCCCTGGCAGGTGGTTTGGTATTTCAAAAAATGTTGAGACAACCTGAACTGATTGCGCCCTCTCCGCCTTGAAACGAGGCACTGCGCTGACCTTGATCCAGCGGCACTCCTTGTCTGAATGTTGCAACAGACCCATCATGATCTCTTTGACAGGCTTGCCGGATTGCAAAGCAAGCTGAAAGGGATAGTCGCCAACCGCAAATGGAGAGCCATCTTCATGAAGAGCTTTCAATCGCAACTCCTCCATCATTTTGCCCTGCATCTCTTTTTCAGAAATTCCAAACATCCGTTCCGCCTCCCTGTTGACCATCAGAATTTTGCCATCACAATCCTGGAGGAGAGCGCCACCAGGCATCGCTTCAAACAAAAAGCGAAAACGCTCTTCACTTTCCTGCAAAGAACCCTCAAACTTCTTGACAGCAGTGATGTCGGTAAAGGTAATCACCAGCCCGACAATCCTGTTTTCCTGCGTACGATAGGGCATGATTTTAACAATAAACCACCTGCCATCACTTGCAGGAATCTGTTTTTCACTGTACACAAGGTTGCGAAGCACCTCACGCGCATCATCAATCAGGTCGGGATAGTGCAGATCAGTCACAATATCGGTGACGGGACGACCAATGTCGGTCGCAATCAGCTTGATAATTGCTGCCGTCCGGTTGGTGAATCGGCGTATTTTGAGCGCATCATCAAGAAAGAGTGTTGCAATATCAGTGCTGTTGAGCAGATTTTTCATATCATTATTGGTTTCCGACAAATCGGTCACCTTCGATTGCAGCTCATGATTGACCGTCTGCAACTCCTCATTGAGTGACTGCATCTCCTCCTTTGAGGTTGTCAGCTCTTCGTTGGTGCTCTGCAACTCTTCGTTGGCCGACTGCATCTCTTCATTCATCGATTTCAACTCTTCCTGGGAGGTCTGCATCTCTTCGCGAATAATCAAAATTTCATTCTGCGCCTCCCTGAGTTCCTGCCCAATCAACTCCACCTGCTCACTTCCAGCATCTGCGTGTACAGCACTCCCTGTTACCAATCCAGCTTCAACACTATCAACATCGTTAAAAACAATAAGGAGTAACCCTCGCAAAATTTCAGGCGCCTCAAGCAACTCAACCGTCAAATTCACCCGCTGCATCCCACCATTGGTACCAACCATCACCCCTTTTTTTACAAGGCTCTTTTTTTGGCGAATCACACTTCCGAAGAGGATATTCAGCTCGTAACGAAGCCCTTCACGGGCCATGGCAAAAACATTCCAGTTAGCCTTGCCTGCGGCAGGCTCAAGGTACTTGCCCGTGCGCCCACTGATAGAGATGATATCGCCCTTTTCGTTGGTCAATACCCCTGCCGGAGTATAATGCTGAAGCAAAAACTGGTCAGTTACCAACTGCAGGTTCATCTCGCCTGTTTTCATTGCTGCACGACGGCCCATCATCTCCGACGCTTTATAGAACATAGGGGCAAAAGAGGCGGGAAACTCGACCGGCTCCGCACGGTGGCCGTAACGAAGTTTCCGGAAAATTCGAGCCTTTAGATCAAAAGCATCAAAAAGATAGGTGAAGGATCCGATGCTTTCGGCTGTCCCGAGAAAAAGAATACCACCTGCATTGAGGCTGTAATGAAACAGGGGCAGAAGCTTTTTCTGCAACTCCTGCTCCATATAAATCAAAAGGTTTCGGCATACAATAATATCGAGCTTGGTGAAAGGGGGATCCATGATGACATTGTGAGGCGCAAAAACAATCGTCTCGCGAATATCTCTTGAGATCCGAAAGCCGTGATGCTCATCTTTTATAAAGAATCGCTGCAACCGCTCGGACGAAACATCTGTTGCGATATTGGCCGGATAGATACCCTGGCGAGCCTTGTCGATGGCATCTTTATCGAGGTCTGTTGCAAAAATCTGGAGTCTGAAATTTCCTCCCGGTTTAAGCGCGTCAACCACCTCCCTGAAAGCAATGGCAAGAGAATAAGCTTCCTCGCCGGTAGAACAACCGCTCACCCATGCCCTGAAAAGACCATCAACCGGTTGAGAAGAGAGCAGAGCTGGAATTGCACTTTTTTTCAAAACCTCCCAGACCGCCGGGTCACGAAAAAAACTGGTAACACCAATCAGCAGCTCTTTAAAGAGCAGTTCAACTTCATGCGGATTCTCCTGTAAAAAATGGACATACATGGCTATCTTTTCAATCTCGTGAATACCCATGCGACGTTCGATCCGGCGATAGACAGTATTTTTTTTATACATCGAAAAATCGTGCCCCGTCTGCGCACGCAAGAGGATTACCACCTTTTCCAGTGCACTCTGGGCGCTCACCTCAAGGCGATGCCCTTCACCGGTTAAAGAATGAACATGACTGAGATAGGCAAAAATTCTTGCCGGGAGATCCTCTACCGGAGCGACAACATCTGCCAAGCCGGCATTGATGGCACTGCGAGGCATACCGTCAAACTTGGCCGATGAGGGATCCTGAACAAAAACACCGCCACCCTTCTCCTGTATGGCACGCAGGCCCAGCGTACCATCAGAGCCCATCCCCGAAAGAATCACTCCGACGGAGTGCTGGCAAAGATCAGCGGCCATGGAACGAAAAAAAGAGTCGATTGGCAGCCGCAATCCCCGTGGTTCAACAGGATCAAGCAGATGCAGCATCCCGTTCAACATCGACATATCCTTGTTCGGAGGAATGACATAAACATGGTCTCGCTCAATGAGAATTCGGTCGCTGACCTGAACCACCTCCAAATCGGTAACCCGCTGAAGCAGCTCCACCATAATCCCCTTGTGCGTCGGATCAAGATGCTGGACAATCACAAAGGCAACACCACATAGCGACGGCACATTTTTTAAAAAAATCTCCAGCGCTTCCAGTCCGCCCGCTGAAGCCCCAATCCCGATAACAGGAAAAGAAAACTCCCGTGGAGGGTGCTCCCCGGAACCTTCGGCCACGACTTTCAAATCAGTGGCAGGTGACTTTTTCTTCATGACTCTTCTCTTGTTATGGATAAAAAGGCTTTCCGACAATTTAAGCAGTTTTTTTATAGCAAAAAACAGCAAGAGGCAGGTTACTGACTACCCCTAATCTTTTTCTTGTACAGGGCATTATGATTATACATATTGTGTGACGCACAACAAAAAATGGCCGCACACTATAGATTAATCACGCTCTTGCTGAAACCTCTTCACCCAAGCCAAATGAAAAAACTGTTTACGATTTTTACCGCTCTCTTTTTTGCAACTTCCACGGCAGTACTTGCAGCAGAAAACGCTCCGCAGTCCATCGCCCAGTCTGGGTCAATCACGGTGCATATCACCGGCATGAAAAACCTTCCCGGCATGTTTGGCGTTTCACTCTACAACTCAAAAAAGGGATTTCCCGGCAAACACCAGAAAGCCTATGCCTCCGTATTTAAAAAAATGACCAACAATGCCGACACCGTTGTTTTCGAGCATCTGCCCTACGGCATGTACGCCGTCAGCATCATGCACGACGAAAACAACAACGGAAAACTGGATACCAACTTTATTGGTATACCCAAAGAGGGTGTGGGCGTTTCAAACAACCCTAAGATCGGATTTGGAGGGCCAAAATTCGAGGATTCTGTTTTTACTCTCGACAAAAAAGAGCTTGAGGTGACGATTGCGATAAAATATCGAATCGCTTCATAAACTGACCCGTACATGATTGATCTTGAGCCTTCTCTATGCCTTGAAGCCAGCATAAAGCGCGGCCGCAATCCAGACAAAGAGCTCGGTCACCTCGCTTCCCGCCCCGAGCACATCTCCGGTGACGCCCCCGATTTTGCGCCAGCTCAAAGCGCCGGTCAACAGTGCGGCAGCGAGCGCAGCCGCAATGACCACAGCGAGCGCTGAAAGGTCGGCGTGAAGGAGAGGTAAGAGAAAAAGGAGCGTCAGCAGGGAGGTTGCCACACTGTGATGCGCTCCAGCCCCGCCCACAAAAGCCTGCGCGGTGCCTCCCTCTTTTCGGGCATAAGGGAGGGATGAAGCAAGAAGAACCTGTACCTGGCGGGCAAGCAAAACACCTGCGGCAATCAGCTCAAACGCTCCAAGTCCGACCAGTTTAAAAAGGGCAATCCATTTGAGCAGCATCATGGCAAAAAGGGCGATTGCCCCAAAGGAGCCGACGTTGGGATCTTTCATGATTCTCAGTATCGCCTCCCTCGTCCTGCCTCCCCAAAATCCATCGGCCAGATCGGCCAGACCATCAGCGTGCATTCCCCGGCTCAAGGTGATGCCGCCAAGCAGCACAAGCGCCGCCGAGAGCTCATTCCATCCGGTAAGGGAGCTGAAAAAGCCAATGGATGCCTCCATGAGCCCAAGCAGCAGACCGACAACTGGAAACCAGAAGAGTGAGCGGCTGAAGGTGTCGCACTCCCTTCCCGGAACAGGGAGTACGGTAAGGGTCCTGAGTGCTGTGACGAGGCCACTCAGCACCCCTTACTCCCCGATTTTTCACTCACCTTTGCTCCGCTGAAAGTGGCCATTTCATTATAGATTTTCACGGCACCCTCAATAAGCTGCATGGCGATTGCCGCTCCCGTTCCCTCGCCAAGACGAAGATCAAGATCAAGAATCGGCCGAGCGCCAAGCCTCTCCATCACCATCCTGTGCCCCTGCTCATTGGAGAGATGGCTGAAAAAGAGATAGCCTTCAACTTCCGGGCAAAGCTTGAGCGCCACCACCGCTCCGGCTGAGGAGATAAAGCCATCAACCACAACCGGAATACGGGCTGCTGCTGCACCAAGAATGAATCCGGCTATGGCGGCAATTTCATAACCACCAAGCGCAGCAAGCGTCCCAAAGGGTGTTGTGCAGCGAAGGGCGTTCACCTCAATCGCTTTTTTAATCACCGTAATCTTGTGGTGCAGACGCTCATCATCTATACCAGTGCCCCTGCCCGTGATGCCCTCTACCGGTACATCAAGCAATACAGAATAGAGCGCCGTTGCAGGAGTGGTGTTGGCAATCCCCATTTCTCCAGTTCCAAGGAGATGATAACCCGCCTCCTGGGCAGCAGTCGCCAGTTCCGCCCCGCAAAGCAGCGCCTGCAGGGCCTCCTCTTCACTCATTGCCGGGCCAATGGCCATGTTGGCGCTGCCGGGCCGCACCTTTCTTTTGACAAGCCCTGCCAAGTCCGGAAAATGATGGTTCACGCCCATATCCACCACATCAAGATCAACACCCGCATGGCGCGTCAGCACATTAATGGCAGCACCACCACTGAGCATGTTATAAACCATCTGCGGCGTCACCTCTGCCGGAAAGGCCGAGACCCCCTCAACTGCCACACCATGGTCGGCGGCAAAACAGCATATTTTCTTTTTTGCAAGCCGGGGCGTCAAACTGCCAGTCGCCAGAACATAGTTCAGGGCAATCTCCTCCAGTCGTCCCAGGCTCCCCTGCGGTTTGGTCAAATCATCAAGATGGGCACGGGCCGCATCGCTCATCGAGCGGGAGACCGGCTTGATGCAATCCAGCAACTGCTGCAACTCTTCATGCATGATTGTTATTCTTATTATATAGTTATTGGTTACTCAGTCAAATCAACCGGGCTACTTCAAGCGAAGCGGCAAACCGCTGCACAGCAACCACGCCTCTGTAGCCAGAGAGGCAACGCGCTGGTTGATGATACCGGCAATGTCGCGAAACCTTCGGGCCATCGCATTCTCCGGCACAATGCCCATACCCACTTCATTGGAAACAAGAATCATGTCGCAGGGAGGATGACGCAACACCTCAAGAAAGCGTTCAATCTGTTGCTCTATCTCCCCCTCTCCCCTCTCCTCAGCGTAGTGCATGAGGTTGCCTGTCCAGACGGTCAGGCAGTCGAGCAGCACCACCTCTGTTCCTTCAGGAAGTTCCCGGAGTGCACAGTCAAGAGTGAGCGGCTCCTCTATTGTTGTGAACTGCTCACCCCGCTCCTCGCGGTGCTTCTGGATCCGCTGCTCCATCTCACCGTCAAAAGGCTCTGCCGTCGCCAGAAATACCCGGGTTCTATAGGGCGCTGCAAGGTGCAGGGCAAAGGAACTCTTGCCACTCCGCGCTCCGCCGGTCACATACACAATCTTTGCACTACTCTCTGCTGCCATAAAAAAAATAAAAAAAATGTTATCAACGGGCGCATTACAGCAAAACGACCCTCACAAGGCCTCCCCGAAACGCGGTACGGAATATAGTAAACTATTTGTTTGCCTCTGATTCCACCTCACCACCATCCCCCGAAAAACCCCTTTGTGCAGAAAAATCCTGCACCACTGAACCATAAAAAAACACAACGCATATATATACCACTTCACAAGTGCTCTCGACAACTGTATTTTTTTTACAAAAACATAACTCTATTTAATAAAATAATATAAACGCTTTCAAAGCACAAAAAGCACTCTAAAACCAAAAAAAAGCACTCTAACGACCACAAAAAGCATATATATTTTTTTTTATTTATTACTGAATTATATATATTTATCACAGAAACGAGATGGCACTGGTGGAGGAAAAAATGCTTCAGAAAATCCTCGCAGTGACAATCGGGTTACAGAATCAGATTTTTTCTAAGAGACAACAATCATTCAATCAGAATCGGGGAATATATCATGACAAAGAGAATTTTGGCACTCGCAGGTATGGTCGCTATGCTTGCTTTCAGTAATGAGGCTCAGGCGGCGTCAAACGCAACAGCCACTGCAACAGCAAAGATTGTAAACGCGGTCAGCATAA
>CAIXCO010000068.1 GCA_903917955.1 uncultured Chlorobiaceae bacterium
AAGCCTTTCGTGATGCTTCTGGCACTTGCATTGCTTCTTGCCCTTGTGGCGACTGCGGTCGAGGCGCTCTTGTCGCACGGGCTCGACAATTTTTTTATTCCTGTCTCAATCGCCTACGTCCTCTACATTCTTGAGATGAACAACACCATTCATCTGGAGCAGTTTCTGCTTGGTGGACTGTTTGCCCTTCTTCTTGCCATTTTTTCGATAAAGGTCAAGTTTCTTGACAATAGCGGGGCAACAGCGACATTTTTGCTTGGAACCACCATTTTTGGTGTCGGCGGCATTGAGTGGACGGTACCGCTTCTTACTTTTTATCTTCTCTCCTCGGTGCTGTCGAAACTTGGGAAGAAACGGAAGGCGAAGTTTGATCTGGTTTTTGAAAAAGGGTCACAGCGAGATGCCGGGCAGGTCTATGCCAATGGCGGGATCGCCTGGATTATGATGATTCTTTTTTCGCTGACCAATAATCCTGCGCTCTTTTTTGCGTATCTTGGAACGCTTGCGGCGGTACAGGCTGATACTTGGGCAACCGAAATCGGCACGATGTGGCCAAACCCGAAAGCATGGCTGGTAACCACTTTCAAGGAGGTGCCTGTCGGGACTTCCGGTGGTGTTTCTGTGCCTGGTACGTCGGGCGCATTTCTTGGATCACTTTTTATCTGTGCCAGTGCGTTGGCGGTCAATGCCAAGTGGATGAGTGAATTCGGTGTGGTACAGTCTTTTCTTCTGATTGGTTTTTCTGGGCTTCTGGCCAGTATGGTTGACAGTTTTTTTGGAGCAACCGTCCAGGCACAGTATTTTGATCCAATCCGTGAAAAGGTGACGGAGAGGACACACAGCATGGCTCCTGACGGGTCAATGGTTGAAAACCGCCTTCTCAAGGGAACTCCTCTTGTCAATAATGATTTGGTCAATACGCTTTGCGCTCTTTCCGGTTCTGCATTGGCCTATACGGTGATTCAGAGTGTTCATCTGTTTTAATGAACTTAACTTGCTTTTATCTCTATGCTTGATTTGAGACTCGGGATTTTTGGCATGCTTTCGGATGCAGGAGTTGTGGTGTTGCTGGTGCTTTCGCTGCTGCTTTTGTTTTCAATCATATCGTGGGCAATCATCGCCTTCAAATTTGGTTATTTGAGAAAATCCTTGCGTGAGTCGAAGGCGTTTCTTGACTATTTTTTTGAAGTCAGCAATGTCGACAAGGTTTTTACCGAAAGCGAGAATTTCAGATATGGCTCACTGCCTCGGGTTTTTCGCTCGGGCTACATTGAGTATCGGGCGCTTGGCGATAAGGGTGATATCCGGCAGGCGAGAGCCCGTATTGCGAGGGCGGTGAAACGGGAGGTCAATGCGGAAAACAAAAGACTCGCAGCTCTTGTCCCTTTTCTTGCAACGGTTGGTAACACTGCACCGTTTATCGGTCTGTTCGGGACGGTATGGGGCATCATGAACTCATTCCATACCATTGGGCTGACTCAGTCGGCTTCGCTTGCCGCAGTTGCTCCCGGTATTTCGGAAGCGTTGATTGCTACGGCGGCGGGCCTTGCTGCGGCGATTCCTGCCGTGATTGCCTACAACTCTTTTACGCAGAAGATCAGTGTCATTGAGCGGGACCTGGAGGAGTTTGCTCCTGAATTTGTTGCAGCATTTATCAACGAGCCGTAGAGCAGAACCTGCCAGATATGATAACTTCAGGAAAAGGCCGGTTGATGAGCGACATAAACGTCACTCCGTTTGTTGATGTGATGCTGGTGCTGCTGATCATTTTTATGGTGACAGCTCCCATGATGACGCATGGAGTGAAGGTTGATACGCCGCAAACTACCCTGCAGAAAATGGATGTGGATGAGAAGTCGCTTGTCATCAGCATTGATGCGTCAAGACGGGTTTTTATCAATGAGTATCAGTTGAATGCTTCGGAGGTGCGCGAAAGGCTCCCGACGATTCTTGATGTCAAGCAAACTTCGGAGGTCTACCTTAAAGCAGATAAATCGTTGCCTTATGGATTGGTGATGGATGTCATGGCCCAAATCAGGGATGCAGGAATTGAAAAGATCGGTATGGTAACCGAACCGGCGGCAATTTCCAGCGGCGGCAGGAGATAGGTGGGGCGTATGAAAAAAGGTCAGAAGCATCAGTATGGTGAAAAAAATTTTTCACTCTGGCTTGTCGGGGCTGCCGTCATGCATGTTGTTGTGTTTTTTCTGGCGTTCTATTTCCAAATTTGGGATGCTGGGCGCCATTCCAAACCGAAAACAGTAACGATCACTCTCGTCTCTTTACCTGGCTCCGGGGCCTCCCGTGAAAATTCTGACTCTGGGGCGGCTGCCGAGGCTATTTCGACGCCATCCCAGGCGGTTGCTCCTCCTCCTGCTCCTCTTCCTGTGAGCAAAAAGAGCGTCAAGGCACCGGTACCTGCTCCAGCCCCTGTGCTTGTGCCGGAAAAAGCATCGGTTCTTCCGAAAAAAATATCAGTTGACCCGCTGAAACCCAAGACGATTGAGAAGAAGCCTGATATCAGCCAGGCACTTGAGCGCCTTAAACAAAATGTTGATAAAAAAACGGCGCAATCGCCCCAGCCATCGAGCAATGCTTTGAACAATGCACTTGCCCGGCTTCAGCAGAAAGTCAAATCGGAGGGAGGTGCGACAGGAACGGGAACGGGGAAGGGAAGCGGGCAAGGAGCTTCTTCTGCCGGACAAAATGGCGCGGGAAAAGGGTCTGGAGGTGGAGGCACTGCAGATTCTTACAAGGCACAAATTGCTTCGATAATTAACCAGAATTGGTCGTTTTCAAAGCAGTTGCTCAAAAAGAGTTTCGGTATGGAGGTGTATGTCCGCATCAATATTCTGGCTGACGGGACGATTCGCCAGATTCTTTTTGACAAGAGATCGCCAAGCGAGTACTTGAATATTTCAGTGAAAAAAGCACTTGAGAAATCATCACCTCTCCCTGTTTTACCGAAAGAGGAGGGTTCCCGTGATGTATGGATTGGTTTTGTGTTTACTCCCGAGGGTATAGAGTAGAAAACGTCTCTCTGGTTTTTTCTGAATCAAGGGGTGTTGATATGTGGTATGAAGTGAGGCTTTCGCTCTGTTTTTAACTATATTTCACTATATTTCTTTTCAATTTGTGGCATGGTATAAGCTATTTTACGCATTTATCACAACTACCGGTCAATAATTACCTCTAACGATTTAAGTCTTGTCGGGTCATGATTCAATTTTTCAGGAGTGCTGTTCCCGGTCTTGTTACGCTGCTCTTTTGTCTTGTTTTTTTTCCTTTGCATCTCGTTGCGGCTGAGGAGGGGGAGTATATCGCTATCCGTAAAGAGGGGTCAGGCAACATCGCTCTTGTGCTCGACAAGCTTGACGCAAAGGGTCGAAAAGAGACGAGCTATGCGCAGAGCCTTGATGCCATCATGAATGGTGGTCTTGATTTTACCAGGCTTTTCTCTCTCATCTCTCCACCGCTTAATGTTAAAGATAGCAGCGACAGAAAGAATATTGTGATCAATTTTCCGGCACTGACTTCGGTGGGCGCTGAGGTTTATGTGGGTGGGGCGGTCACGATGAAATCAGATGAGATTATTCTTGAGATGAAGGTCTACGAGGCAGCAGGGTCAAAATTACTCATGAATAAAATTTATAGAGGAAATGAGGCAACTCTTCGTACAATGGGCCACGCTTTTTGCGCAGATCTTGTTGAACTTCTTACCGGAAAAAAATCGGTGTTTGGCAGCAAAATTGTCTTTATTTCAAATAAAACCGGTTTTAAGGAGATCTATGAGTGTGAATTTGATGGATATGGCCCTAAGCAACTGACCAATTCAAGATCCATTTCCATGAATCCGGTACTCTCTCCGGACGGAAAGCATCTTGCCTATATTGACTTTACCTCTGGCAGGCCGACTCTTTACATTAAAAGCCTTATCGGAGGGAGAATTGCCTCAGTCGGCAAGAGCTCTGTCAGTATAGACCCGGGCTGGAGAAGCAACAGTGAGGTTGGAGCAACACTCTCTTTTGATGGCAATCAGGAAATTTATCTGGTAAATATTGATGGGACCCTCTCCCGAAGGGTTACCAATAGCAAGAGTATTGATATTTCGCCAACATTTTCTCCCGATGGCAGCAAGATGGCCTTTGTTTCTTCACGTAACGGCCTGCCTCAGCTCTTTATCCAGGATCTTGCGTCAGGGGAGGTAAAGAGGCTTACGTTCAGCGGGCGTTATAATACCCAGCCCTCATGGTCTCCTGCGGGTGATAAAATTGTGTACACTACATGGGAAAAGGGTGGTGAAATCAATATATTCACTATAGGCTCTGATGGTTCGGGGCTTGTGCAGTTAACGCGGAATTGCGGAGAGAACAAGTCGCCATCCTGGTCTCCGGATGGTGAGATGATTGTCTTTACTTCCAACCGTCAGGGGAAAGAAAAGTTGTACGTTATGAGTTCGAAGGGGGGCAACGAGAGAGTTTTGTTGCAGGGTGATGGTGAGCAGACCCAGCCATCCTGGTCTTTATTTCGGTAGTGCGGTTATTTCTTTTGAAACAATAATAAAAAAGGGGGAAAAATGAAAACCATGAAGCCTTTGTTGAGATCTCTGTTGGTTCCGACCATGCTTTTTCTTGGAGCCTGTGGTTGCTGCGAAGAAGTTGTTGCACCACCAGTTTTGCCACCTCCACCGCCTCCGGTGATTGTTTTGCCTGGTCTTGGTGATGTTTTCTATGATTTTGACCGTTCCGATCTCCGTTCGGATGCTGTTGAACAATTGAAGACCAATGCCAACTGGATTTCGGCCAATGCAGCAAATAATGTCATTGTTGAAGGTCATTGTGATGAGAGAGGCACGAGTGAATATAATCTTGCTCTTGGTGAGCGTCGTGCAAGCAGTGCCAAGGATTATATTGTCAATCTTGGTGTAGCTCCTGCCCGTCTGAAGACTGTCAGCTTTGGTGAAGAAAAACCATTTGCAGATGGTCACAACGAAGAGGCGTGGGCTTTGAACAGAAGGGCTCATTTTGTTGTAGAATAAAAAAATGTTTCGCTGAAAAGAACAAGGGGCAGAGGGTTGTTCTTTCTGCCCCTTTATTAATTAATGGCTAACTGCGTGAAGTATATGAAAAAAAACAGTGTCGTTTTTCTTGCATTGATGGTGATCGCCGGATGTTCATCAAAAAGCACCGTAACTCCCGATGAAGCCCCGATAAGTCAGCCTTCCTTGCGATCTTCATCATCGATACCGCCGTCGTCACCATCCGGTTATGGGTTTGATCAGTGGCAGACGGGCCCGCTTGGTGATGTATTTTATGATTACGACAGTGCGACCCTGAGCATTGATGCCCAGGATCAGTTGAAGCAAAATGGGGGCTGGATGGACGGTAACGCTTCCAAGTCCGCCCTTATTGAGGGTCACTGTGATCAGAGGGGTACTTCTGAATACAATCTTGCACTCGGAGATCGCAGGGCGGCAAGTGCGAAAGAGTATCTGGTCAGGCTTGGTGTCAGTTCGTCACGTCTTGAAACGGTCAGTTTTGGTGAAGAGCGTCCTTTTGCTCAGGGGCAGAGTGAAGAGGCTTGGGCAAAAAACCGTCGGGCACACTTTGTTGTAAAATAACGGAATGAAGAAACCCTTACTGACTATGCGTAAAAAGATCAAACCTTTTATCTTTTTTCCGGTTCTTGTTCTGTCGGCCTGTGCGTCAAAACAGGATCTTCTTGTTGTGGAAGATAATGTGAGGAAACTCAAAACTGAGTCAGAAACCATTAAGACCCAGTCGGCGGTCTCTTATTCAGATATTCAGCAGGTCCGCGATGATGTTTCACGGTTACAGGGCAGTATAGAAGAGATTTCTCATAAGAATCAGCAGACTTTTGGTCGGCTTGGTATGGAGGATTCCCTGCTGGTGCATAAGGTTGATGAGTTGGAGTCGAGGTTGCAGAAAATGGAGCAGTATATTGCTTCTGCGAAGCGGGATACCCTCTCTGCGCCATCCTCATCGCATTTGCCTCCTGTTCCATTGACTGATGCAGTCCTGATCAGTGACGGAGAGCAGAAGCTCAATGCTAAAAACTATGCTGCAGCAAGGGAGGTTTTTGGTTTGCTGTTGCAGAGAAAGCCTCTGTCTGCTCGTGCTGATGAGGCTCAGTTTTTTATCGCGGAAAGCTATTTCGGTGAGAAATGGTATGAGAAAGCCATTCTTGAATATCAGGTAGTTATCTCAAAGTATATCAAAAGCAGCAAGCGTCCTGCGGCACTCTACAAGCAGGCACTCTCTTTTGAACTTATAGGAGATGCTGTCAATGCCAGAGCAAGGTTTGGGGATTTGATCAATATTTACCCATATTCGCCTCAGGCCGCCTTGGCTCGCAAGAAAATGCAGTAGCGCTTCCAGGACGGCAGGTCAATATGAGACCGGAGAGCCAATAGCCCCGGTTATGCCGGGGTTATTCGTTAAAGGGAATGGTGAACTTTGGCTTATGGCTTACTTGAAAAATTCATCCACGGTGTAGGTTCGCCGGTCAATTTCAACACACAGTTGCTGTTGAAGTGAGCTGTAAAAGAGAGGGATGTCCCTCATGGTCCACTTGATGCCTCGGTTATCAAAATCGATAACGTAGCGGTTTTCGTTGTCGACCATCTTCTTTTTGAGGTCTATGCCGATGTCAGGCTGCGTTGAAAGAACAAAAAGATCGATCTCCCCGGAAATAATTTTATTGATCATCTCCTTGGTCGGCGACAACTTTCTGCGTCCCGAGGAGGGGCTTATCTGGATGTTCAGGTTGCCCCAATCATCTCTTTTTGCAGAGGTGATATAATACTTTTCTGCTTTATGAGCCGCATTGCCTGACCATGGCCCTGAGGTACTGACCCTGACCTGATTCGTGCCGGTGTTTGGACGGCTGAGCTGAGGTTGCATTGTTTGCACGGTTAAAATTTGCAAATACAAAACACTCTGGTGTTCTGCCTTCAACAGGTTTTAAATTAGTAAAACCCTGTTAAATAAACAAAGGGATTCACCACTGAATCCCTTTGTTCATGAAGACGAATTGTTCTTTCTTTGCGGTTATTTTTTGTCGCCGTCGATTACTTCGTATTCAGCATTTTCAACGTTGCCATCAGCACCGGTTTTTTTCGTTTTTTCGTTGCTTCCGCCCTGCGCTTCCGGTTCCGCCTGTGATGCATCCGGCCCTTGTGACTGATAGAGGTGTGAGGCAATCTCGCTCCACTCCTTATTGACCTCTTCCATGGCACTCTTAAGAGACTCGACGGTTCCGTTCTTGTAGGCCTCCTTGAGTTTTTCAAGTGAACCTTCCAGCAGGGGACGCTTGTCGGCTGGTATTTTATCGCCGAGATCCTTCAACTGTTTTTCAGTGCTGAAAATCAGAGAGTCTGCTACGTTCCTGGTGTCGATCTCTTCCTTGCGTTTCTGATCTTCAGCCGCATGGATCTTGGCATCGTCCTTCATTTTATTGATTTCAGCGTCGGTAAGCTTGCTGCTCGACTCGATTCTTATGCTCTGCTCCTTTCCGATTGCCTTGTCTTTTGCTGAAACGTTAAGAATACCATTAGAATCAATATCAAAAGTAACCTCGATCTGTGGCATACCTCTTGGAGATGGAGGAATATCGCCAAGGTGGAAACGTCCCAGTGTTTTGTTGTCGGTGGCCATAGGGCGCTCTCCCTGCAGCACGTGAACTTCGACTGAGGTCTGGTTATCGCCTGCAGTTGAAAAGACCTCCTGTTTCCTTGTCGGAATGGTGGTATTTGCGTCGATAAGTTTTGTCATCACTCCACCAAGGGTCTCTATACCGAGCGAGAGAGGGGTGACATCAAGCAACAGGACGTCGGTGACATCGCCCTTGAGAACACCACCCTGGATTGCGGCTCCTATGGCAACAACTTCATCAGGGTTGACACTTCTGTTGGGCTCTTTTCCGAAGAACTCTTTGACAAGTGTCTGTACTTTCGGTATGCGTGTTGAGCCACCAACCAGCACCACTTCGTCAATCTCCTTCATCTCAACCTTGGAGTTCTTGATTGCGCGGCGGCAAGGATCAAGAATCTTGTCGAAGAGATCGGCACACAATGCCTCAAATTTGGCACGGGTAAGATTGATCACAAGGTGTTTCGGCCCTTCCTGTGTTGCTGTAATGAAGGGGAGGTTGATCTCTGTGTCAGTTCTTGACGAGAGTTCGATTTTTGCTTTTTCAGCGGCCTCTTTCAGGCGCTGCAAGGTAATTGCATCTTTGCGAAGATCGATTCCCTCCTGCTTTTTGAACTCGTCGGCAATGTAATCAATAATTTTCTGGTCAAAGTCATCGCCGCCGAGATGGGTATCGCCGTCGGTTGACTTAACCTCAAAAACGCCGTCACCAAGCTCAAGAATGGAGATATCAAATGTTCCGCCACCAAGATCGAAGACCGCAACTTTTTCGCTCTCCTGCTTTCTGTCGAGACCGTAAGCAAGAGCTGCGGCAGTTGGTTCATTGATGATACGCTTGACTTCAAGTCCGGCAATGCGGCCTGCATCTTTTGTGGCCTGTCGCTGGGCATCATTGAAATATGCAGGGACGGTAATGACCGCTTCGGTAACTTTTTCGCCAAGAAAATCTTCTGCCGTCTGCTTCATTTTCTGCAAAATCATTGCTGAAACTTCCTGTGGCGAATAGATTTTGTCGTTGATTTTTACCCGAGCTTCACCATTTTCGTTTATAATTTCATAAGGTGCAAGCTTTTTTTCGTTGGTTATTTCATCGTATTTGCGACCCATGAAACGCTTGATCGAAAAAATAGTATTCTTCGGATTGGTGATGGCCTGCCTTTTTGCAGCCTGCCCAACCAGGCGATCACCCGTTTTGGTTAAAGCGACAATTGAGGGTGTTGTACGGTTTCCCTCTGAATTCTCAATAACCGTTGGCTGCGATCCCTGCATGACCGAAACACAAGAGTTTGTGGTGCCAAGGTCAATGCCGATAATTTTACCCATAGTGAATGTTCCTTATTTTGAACGTGATATAAAAAATGCCCGACTCGTGACAGTTGCAATCGGGCACAAATTCTGAGTGATTCTCAACTGATCGAAATTTCCTTTTTCTTTTTGACTGGACCGGCCTTAGGAAGGGTTACGTGAAGCAGCCCGTCACTTAAAGTGGCAATAATACCCTCCTGATCAATCATCTCACCAACATTGAAGCTTCTTGAAAAACTTCCCGAGCTACGCTCAACGCGGTGATAATTTTTGTTGTCCTCTTCTGTTTCTACTTTTCGTTCTGCCTTGATGGTCAGCACATCATCCTCAACATTGATCGATATATTTTCCCTGGCGATGGCTGGAAGCTCTGCATCAAGATGAAACCCGGCTTCATCTTCTGAAATATCAACCTTGAAAGCAGGAGCGGATGGCTGCTGCGAACCAGACCAGATATTATCAAACAGTCTCAGTGGGTCTTTCGATAATTGTACAAGCATTGCATCCTCCTCTTTTCTTTTTTTTGTTGTGATTACAGTCATTGATAGTCATAAGCAACTTCTTATTTATAATTATCAAAAAGCGTGCCAATGCCTTGTTCTCGCAATCTTTGCGGTGCTTTTTGTCATAAATGACACGCTTGTGATAAAAATGTCATACTTTGCCTGCCATAAAGAAAAAATGTCAGACAGTTGACGCTGTTACTGAAGGATTCAGAAGAAGATGAGTGTGGCCGATTATGGTGAGACGCGAGCAATCCGGCAGAGGTGCGTTGTTGTGGATGGTTGCCTGATGGCAGCAAAAAGGGGTGAGGTCAACTCAGGAGAGTGGAGTGCGCTTTTTGTGCACGGGAAAGACGCTGTTGAAGGTTTTCAACAACACCTTTTGAGCTCAGATAACAGGAGTAGATAACGCTCTCATCGGTAATGCGGTAATAGCATTTCAAACCCTCTTTTCTGCGGCTGACAATGCCACTCTCATACATCAGCGCCAGATGTTTTGAGATGTTGGCCTGGCTCGCATTGATTTCATTGACGATTTCCTGAACGGTGTGCTCCTGCTCGCAAAGAGTGCGCAATATTTTCAGCCTCATCGGTTCAGAGAGGAGCTTGAATCGGCTGGAAATTGCGTCAATCATCTCATCAGGCATATCGAGATGCCACTGTTGTACTTCTGCCTCTGTGATGGTGAGCGTCTTGTTCATAATAAACCTTGGTTGCTGCTGAGAGGGTTATTCATAGAGGAGTGTCTCTTCGTGTTCTTTGGTGTTGAAGCCGCTAAGTTGCATGATCGAAACAATCAGGGCATCAGGTGCCTTGAATTGTATGATTTTTTCCTGGATGATCATCTTGGTTTTTTTTGCATCATCAAATTCTATCCGGCACTCTTTGCATTCCACGAGGTGCAGAAGAAACTCCTGCTCTTCAGATGGGGAGAGTTCACCATCTACGGAGGCACTAATAAGCATGCCAGCTTTTTTGCAGTTCATAATAAAAAAAGTTTGTGCGTCTTGATTTATTGATCGTTGTTGTTAAAACCGTACTTGTTCGCATACCCTTCGAGCTGGGCGCGAAGAAGTTTTCTGCCACGGTAGAGCCTTGATCGCACCGTTCCAATAGGGCTTTCTACCATATTGGCAATCTCTTCATAGGTAAATCCTTCAATATCGCACAACTGAATCACCTCTCTGAACTCTTCGGGAAGAGAGTGGAGTGCCTGATAGACCTCTTCGTGCAGCAATGAGTGAAAATAATCGTTTTCTGATTCACTGGTGTCACTCCTGGTGTCCTTGATTGTGTGATAAAAATCCTTTATAAGATCATAATCAACCTTCCCCGGCTCTTTTGAATTTTTCCGAAAGCGGTTGATATAGTTATTTTTCAGGATTTTAAACAGCCATGCCTTGCAGTTTGTTCCCCGCTCAAAAGAATTAAAAAATCTATAGGCCTTGAGATAGGTCTCCTGTACCAGATCTTCTGCATCACTCGGATTCATGGTCAAGTGAAGCGCGTAGTTGTAGAGCGCATTGAGATGAGCAACAGCTTCATTCTGAAACTCAAGTTGTTTCTGACGCTCTTCACGGGAGAGTGACTCCTTTTTCGTCCTGGTTTTTGTTTGACGGGTTGGATCGGTTTTATCCATGAGCTGAAATCTTCCAGGGTTTCAAATAAGGTTGTTGTGTATTTATGAGAATATCCGTTTAAAATAATTAATTTAAAGCAATATATTATAAGGCTTTTCTGAACTTCTTCAACATAATTAAAACGCATGGGTTCCATGAATGAATCTGCCGCTCTTTTTGCTGATGTTATTGTTGTCGGCTCTGGAATTGGAGGGCTTACTGCTGCCGCGCTGCTTCAGGAGAGGGGCATTTCGACGCTTGTTTTTGAGAAGAACCGTTATGCGGGGGGAAGTTGTTCTTCATTTCAGCGTGGAGGTTACCGTTTTGATGCCGGTGCATCGGTTTTTTACGGCTTTGGTGAGAACAGTACAAGCGGTACTTTGAACCTGCACAAAAGAATATTCAGGAAACTTGGCGTTGAGGTTCGCACCATTGCGGATCCGGTTCAGATTCATTACCATCTACCCAACGGCTTTTCCATACCCGTTTTTTATGATCGTCTCGCATTTCTGGATGCACTTACGGCCCGTTTTCCGCATGAAGCTGAAGGGATAAAGCTCTTTTACCGTGAGCTTGATGAAGTGTACGAAATTCTAAGCGCCATGCCTGCTGGCTCGCTGGAGGATGTGACGCATCTGCTTTCAGTCGGTGCGGCAAGTCCACTCAAGACGATTGCTCTTGCCTTGAAGAGTTTCCGTTCGATGGGCAAAACGGCCAGGAGGTATATTCATGATGAAGAGCTGCTCCGCTTTATTGATATCGAGGCCTACTCATGGGCGGTGCAGGATGCGGTTGCAACACCACTGGTCAATGCCGGAATTTGCCTTGCTGATCGCCATTTTGGCGGTATCAATTATCCGGTCGGCGGTTCCTGTGCTATTCCGGAAGCGTTGTGCAAGGGAATTGAGAAGTTTGGTGGACGAATCTGCTATCAGTCGGAGGTTACAGAGATTTTGGTTGAGAATGGAGAGGCTCGCGGCGTAAGGCTTGCTGATGGTACAGACCACTATGCAAAGGCGGTGATCAGCAATGCTACCGTATGGGATACCTTTAACCGCCTCGTTACCGACTCTCGCTACAGGGTTGATGAAAAGAAATTTCTTCGAGCGCCGAGCTGGTTCCAGCTTTTTCTTGGAGTTGATGGCTCTGTGATTCCCGAAGGGTTTCATGTTCACCATATTCTTGTTGATGACTGGAAGAGCTACAACAAAAGTGGTGGAACCATCTATTTTTCCGCTCCAACCATTCTTGACCCTTCGCTGGCACCTGCGGGCAAGCATATTGTCCATGCCTTCGTTACCGGAGAGGTTGACGATTGGCAGCACTATGAGAGGGGGAGCAGCGCCTACCTTGCCGCAAAGGAGGAAGTGGCAGCAGGAATAATTGCCCGGACGGAGAGGATTTTGCCTGGATTATCGAAGGCGGTCGAACTCAAAGTGCTTGCCACGCCGCTCACCCACGAGCGCTATCTCAATCGCTTTAAAGGATCCTACGGGCCGCTGATGAAGCCGGGGCAGAATATTTTGCAGAAACCGCAGAATACGACGCCGATAAAAAATCTCTTTGCCGCAGGCGACAGTACTTTCCCCGGCCAGGGCGTCATAGCCGTCACCTACTCCGGGGTATCGTGTGCCTCATATATTGCAAGAAAGTTTGGCAAGCCGCTTGATGAACTCCTGTAGCTCTCTCTATCAGGAGGCGGCAAGCAGCATATTGATCTCCCTGAAGGGAACATCGGTCAGTTCCGCAAGAATCTTTTTGGTGACGTAGCCCTTGAAAATGTAGGTTCCCTTTCTCAAACTGTGGCTTTTCCAGAGAATATCCGAAATGGTTTCGTGTTCCGTCAGTTTCAGAAGAAAGGGGAGAAGGGTGTTGGTCAGGGCAAAAGAGGCGGTCTTTGCCACCGCCGAAGGGATGTTCGGGACGCAGTAATGAGTTACGCCATGTTTCACATAGATCGGGTTGGTATGGGAGGTGTGGCGGCTGGTGGCGAAGCAGGCGCCCTGATCAATCGAGACGTCGATGATAACCGAGCCGGGTTTCATCGATTTTACCACCTGTTCGCTGACCAGTGGCTTGGTGATTTTCTGGCGCGGGCTCAGCGCGCCAATCAGCACATCCGACATCTTTGCAATTTCGGCGATGTAGTGATCGTTGGCAATGGCCGTGACAAGGTGGCGGTTGAAAAAAGCCTCGAAGCGCCGCAGTCGGTTGATCTCTTTGTCGATGACGGTGACCTGTGCACCAAGCCCGAGAGCATCCTGCGCAGCAAAAAGCCCTACGGTTCCCGCTCCGATAATGGTGACCCAGGCAGGTGGAACACCGGCAATGCCACCAAGAAGGATTCCGCTGCCGCCGTAGCCTGTTTCAAGGTATTTGGCCGCAGTCTGTATGGCCAGAGAACCGGCGATTTCGCTCAACGTTCTCACAATCGGCAGTTCACCATCCCTCGTTTCGATAAATTCAAATCCGATAGCGGTAATGTTTTTCTCAATCAGCGTTTTTATCAGGCGTGAAGTGACTGTTCCAAGATGGAGCGCCGAGATAAGCAGTTGGCCCGGCATAAAGAGCGAAAGCTCATCTAACTGCGGGGGAGAGACCTTGACGATGACGTTGGATTGTTCATAGAGCTCTTCGGGTGACTCAGCGATGGTCGCCCCCGCTTCACCGTAAGCGAGATCGGTGAAGTTGCAGAAATTGCCAGCCGATTTTTCGATGATCACCCTGATTCCCTGCTCAACCAGTATTTGTACGCCGGGCGGGGAGATGGCAACCCGGCGTTCATCCTGAGCCCGTTCTTTGGGAATACCAAGAACAATCGCCATCGTTTTTTCAGGCTTTATCAGCCAGCGTTCAAGCGTTTTAGCTCCAAGCTCAAACTCGACATCCCCAATATCAGAAGCGTACCCCATCGGCAATTTAATGGTTGAGAGAGAAAAGGTAAAATATAGTCAATTTCGTGACCCTCCCAAGCCATCTCAATCAACACACTTTTGTTTCACCCTTCTCTTTAGAGCAACAGTCGAAGGAAAAGGCATTGAAAATAAGCTTCCAGCCATCGCCGATTCCACTGAGCACATCACAGAAAAGTTGCCAGAGATCAAACTCCCTTCCCGCCTGTAAACGCAACGTGTCGGGAACCTTGATCATCGCCTCCCACCCCATGGTTGCAACGTAGCCGCCCAACTCCAGTGGACTGGTTTCGAGCAGATGCTTCACCTCTTCGACTGCCGATACCACCCTTATGGTTCCCGGTTTTTCGATCGTTGCCTGGCATGCCATTCTTGTGCCCGCCTTCAGCAGGTTCTCAGAGAGTATCGCCTTCTCCTCTTCACTCAGGGGAGAGAGAAGTTCCGCCCCTTCAAGTACCTTGACATAGCAGGTCTGACAGATGGTGTTGCCGCCGCAGAAGTATCCTATATGCTCATGGTTGAGCCGGGCAACTTCAAGAAGCCGGTCACCTTGGTTCGCCTCATACTTATGATTATTGATCGTGATTTGCATGATATTTTGATGTTATGATTCTAAAATAAAGGACTTTTTTTGTCCTGTTAATATGAACATCAAAACTGTTGCAAAAGTTGCTGTTTGAGAGCAAAAAATGGCTATAATGGTTGCTCTTTCGACGCCAGCTCAAGTTTTTTCAGCAACTCCGTATAGCGGTGCAGCAACCCGGCGGGCGTTGTGTCGCTTCCGGCAGGGTGGTGCAGCACAAGCTTCATCTTTTTATCCATTTTGAATCCTGGTTTGTACTCCTGCATCCAGGGTTCCTGTACCGAAACAAAGAGGTATTGCAGGAACGCTTTGTTGGCAAGCTGATCGTTATCCTGGTCAGGCAAATAGAGGAAGGTACACTGCGGCTGGAGGTCAATTTTTTCGAGCCCGAGAGCTGAACTGATGATTTTGAGCTTGGTCAGCAGCAGCAAGTTTGCAACCTCTTCGGGGAGAGGTCCGAAGCGATCCTTGAGTTCTGCTTCCAGTGCATCGACCTTGTGCTCTGTTGAGGCTTTCGAGATTTTGTCATAAAAGGCAAATCGCTCCGGGGTTGCGGTGAGATAGTATTCCGGAATGAGGGCGTCAAAAAAGAAGAGGAGGTCGCACGCTTTCGCCGTTCTTGCGGTCTTGCTTCCTTCATCAGAAAACATGTGGCTGAACTCGGTTGATTTGAGTTCGGCAACCGTCTCTTCGAGCATTTTCTGGTAGAGATCGAAGCCGAGTTCATGGATATAACCCGACTGTTCGGCGCCAAGCAAGTTGCCCGCTCCCCGGATATCAAGGTCGCGCAGGGCGATGTTGAAGCCTGACCCGAGTTCTGTAAAGCTTTCGATAACGGCCAGACGCTGCACGGCATCCTTTTTCAGGGTGTTGAGCGGCGGGGTGATGAGGTAGCAGTAGGCTTTCCGTTCACTCCGTCCCACCCTTCCGCGTAACTGGTAGAGGTCGGAGAGTCCGAACATGTCGGCGCGGTTGATGATGATGGTATTGGCATTGGAGATGTCGAGCCCGGAGCCGATGATGGTGGTGGAGATGAGCACGTCAACTTCTTTTTGCATAAAATCCATCATGATCTTTTCAAGCTCTCTCGGGGGCAGCTGGCCATGTGCGAAAACAATCCGGGCTGAGGGTACAAGATCACGGAGTGTTTGCAGAATGTCTTCGAGTGATGCAATGCGGTTATGGAGAAAAAAGACCTGCCCCTCGCGCGTAATCTCCCTTTTGATAGCCGACTGGATAAGCGCCGGGTCATAATCGGTAATAAGGGTTTCGACGGGCTGACGGTTTTTTGGCGGGGTTGAAACAATGGAGAGATCTCGGGCGCCAAGCATCGAAAACTGGAGGGTTCGCGGAATGGGGGTGGCCGACATGGTCAAGGTATCGACTCCAGGGAACTGTTCGCGCAGCTTCTCTTTGACCTCTACACCGAAGTGCTGCTCTTCATCAATGACGAGGAGTCCGAGATCTTTGAAGAGCACATCTTTCGAGACAAGACGGTGTGTCCCTATCACAATATCAACCCTTCCTTCGGCTATTTTTTTGATGATTTCCTGCTGCTCCTTGCGCGTCACAAATCGGCTGAGCACGGCTATGGTGATTGGGAAATTCTCAAACCGTCTGGTAAAAGATTCTGCGTGCTGGTGGGTAAGAATGGTTGTCGGTGTCAGCATGGCCACCTGTTTGCCTGATTCTACCGCTTTGAATGCTGCGCGCATGGCGATTTCGGTTTTTCCAAAACCGGCGTCACCGCAAATCAGCCGATCCATAGGGTGGGGCTCCTGCATATCTTTTTTGACATCATGAATCGCCTTGAGCTGATCGGGCGTTTCGTCAAAAATAAATGAGGCTTCGAACTCCCGCATGGAGATGGAGTCGTGAGCGAAAGCAAAGCCACTCTGCATTTTCCGCTGTGCATAGACCTTGATCAGGTTGATGGCAATATCGCGGAGCTGCTTGCGGACTTTATCCTTTTTGGCGGCCCATTTTGAACTGCCAAGTTTGGAGAGGGCGGGAAGAGAGCTTTCGGATGCGGTATATTTCGAGAGCAGCCGGATATTCTGGATATTGACAAAAAGTTTGTCGCCTCCGCTGTATTCAACAAGCACACACTCCTGCTCGGAATTTCCTGCCGTTATGGTTTCAAGAGAGCGGAAAATTCCGATGCCGTAATCCTCATGGACGACATAGTCGCCCACTTTGAGCTTCTGGAGATCCTTGAGCGAGATACCCCGTATTTTGCGCTTTCGGTGCGCTTTGTGGGCGTGCAGCTTGCCAAAGATGTCCGATTCGGTATAGAGGTCAAGATCACCAAAGATGAAGCCGGTATGCAGGTTGATTGGAATCCAGCTTGCTTCGAGTTGAGCACTGCTTTTGGAGCTTGCAATCTCCTCGGTAAGAAAATCGGTCAACTCGGCAATCTCTCGGCGTGAGCTGGTTGCAAAGAGGGGCTTTTTGTGTTCTGCGCTCTCTTGCTGAAGCATGGTGGCAAGAGTGCGGAAATTGGCGTTCAGTTTTTTTTGCGGGCCGGCATAGAAATCGATTACCGGATGCGCCGCAGAGTCAATCCTGACAGAGCGGAAGCGTGCCAGTGCGTCGCCGAGGCTCGCGTGCTCTTCCCTTAAGGCAAATTCCGCAGTATCATCAATGATAATCAGGGTTGAGGGATCGAGATAGTCAAGAATTGTTGTCTCGGCCTCTGTGGCGCTGTTCAGGGCAACGGTAAAACAGGCCGTCAGTTCTATTGTGGGCACCGTTTTTCCGGAAAGCTGACTATTGATGTCAAACACCCGCAGTGAGGTGACGGTATCGCCGAAAAATTCGATTCGTACGGGTTCTCGTGCCCCGCAAGGAAAGACGTCGATGATTGAACCGCGCACGGAGAACTCTCCCTCATCTTCGACAAACTCTCTCTGTTCAAAG
>CAIXCO010000069.1 GCA_903917955.1 uncultured Chlorobiaceae bacterium
GCAATCCCTGACATGGAGCTGCTGCCCGGTAAGCCATGAGAGCAGCACATCAAGTGGCCCGTCTCCATTCCATTGGGCCAGAAAAAAATTAGCGGCACCACCAGCGAGTTTTATTCCTTTAATCTTCAAGAACGCAGCAGTGATTCTCTCCCTTTCGGAAAAAATCATGGCACGCAGCTCCTCTTCGTAGGTACCGCACTCAAGAAGCAATGGGGCAACCGACTCGGCAATGGCATTGACCGTCCAGGGCTCCTTGTAGTTGAGTAGTCGCCGAATAACTGTTGGATGAGCAATCACGGCTCCGAGACGCAACCCTGGAAGCGCATAAAATTTTGTGAGTGAATGCACCACAATGACGTTTTTCAGCGCCATCACCTTTCCCATAAGGGAGTTGTCGGGGAACGCGGGAGTAAACTGTATAAAAGCCTCGTCAAGAATAAACCACTTTTCGGGAAAGCGGCTTGCGAGCGCCATAATAATCTCCGGCGGCACCTCCGTTCCCGTAGGGTTGTTGGGATTTGCCACAACAAAGGCGTCGGCATGAAGCAGTGCATCGGCCAACAGATCAATAGAGGGTAACTGGAAACTATTTTCAGCGGCAAGAGGAACAAACGCTATCTCTGCACCGGCAATCCTTCCGGCCCGTTCATACTCATAAAAGGAGGGGGAGAGCAAAAGAAGACGACGAAGCCCGAGAGCCCTTGGGAGCAGGTAAATCCCTTCAATCGCACCGTTGAGGGGAAGCACTGTGTCACCATTGAAGCCAAACTTACCTGTATAAAAATCCTTGATCCCCCGCCCATCAATCGAAGGGTAGGAGTGGAGCGAAAAGGTATCGAGCGAGAGGGTGCCGATGGGAGGAGAGATCGGGCTGATATTGACGCTGAAATCAAGCAGCGCCCTGCTCTTTTGCGCAGCCAGGTTGAGCTTCGCTCCACCGTGCTGATGATGATAAAGAGTGGTCATGGAACTACACCAATAATTGTAAAAATTTTTTTCAAGTCAAGATGGCTGGAAAAGTGGGCTGCAAGAAGTTCATAGCTCTCCCGACGACCTTTTTCGTGCTTTTGTGGCCTGTATGATAACTCCATAAAAGAGAGAAACCAATTTTTTACGGCAGGCTCATCGAAAAGACCATGAAAGTAGCTACCCATAACCCTGCCATCGCTGCTCACCGTTCCGTCAAGCTCATCCACCGGGCAGTTGTTCCGCGCCGTCATCTTGATAAAGGAATTGCATACGCCGGAAGCAGCGCTCCGGCCATGATGAATTTCATACCCCGAAACCTCAACGGCTGTTCCGGCTATGGTACCCAGTGCATTTGAGAGGCATTTATCCTCCTCAAGCACCGTCTCCACATCGAGCAGGGAGAGAGCCCGGGTTATACCGGCAGGGCCCTCAATGCCGTGGGGATCGGCAATGGATTTTCCCAGCATCTGGTAGCCTCCGCAAATCCCCATGATAATCCCGCCTTCAGCCCTGAATGCCCTGATTTCATCCTCCCAGCCAAGAGAATAAAGCCAGGCAAGATCGCCGCGCACATTTTTTGATCCCGGCAAGATGAGCGCCTTGTACCCCTTGAGTGAGCGCGGGTAGTGAAGATAGTGCAGCGCAACTGCCGGATCATGCTCAAGCGGCGAGAGATCGGTAAAGTTTGAGATATGGGGGAAATAGATGGCCGCAATACCGATTTTCCCCTCCTCAGGCCCGCCTGCGGGATCAACCTTGGCGGAGAGCGGTACGGCATCTTCAGCATCAATGGTGAAGCCCCTGAACCAGGGAATGACCCCGAGCACCGGAACGCCGGTCATTGATTCGAGCATCTCCACACCATCACGGAAGAGATCAATATCGCCACGAAAACGGTTGATGATCACCCCTTTGACCAGTGCGCGATCTTCGGGAGGAAGGACTGCGAGCGTTCCAACCACCTGACCAAACACACCGCCACGGTCAATGTCGGCAACAAGAATAACCGGAGCCCGAGAGAGCCGTGCTGTTCTGAAATTGACAAAATCGCGGTCGTAGAGGTTCATCTCCGCGCATGAGCCCGCCCCTTCAATAACCACCAGTTCATGGCGCTTCATGAGCCGTTCAAGGCTTTCACGAGCCGCCTCAGCCCAGAGGGTGGTATCCCGAAAATAGCCCTTCGCAGTTTCGGTTGTGCAAACCTTTCCCTGAAGCACCACCTGTGCGCCGGTATCAGAGTTCGGCTTCAGAAGCACCGGATTCATATCAGCCGTTGGCACAACCCGGGCGGCCTCGGCCTGGGCAATCTGCGCCCGACCGATTTCAAGACCGTCCGGAGTGACACCGGAGTTGTTCGACATATTCTGTGCCTTATAGGGGGCAACATCAATACCCGCATTACTGAAAATCCGGCAGAGCGCCGTGGCTACGATACTTTTACCGACGTCAGAGGCTGTGCCAAAAACAGCGAGGGCCCGTGACTCTTTTTCAGCCATTACCATGTTTCGTGGTGGACAAGAGTGTTGAGCTCCATTCTTGGCAGCCAGCCCGCCTGCTCAAGCTCCGGTGTTGCATGAAAAAAGCTGACATAGCCGACCGTGAGATAGGCAACCGGCACAATGTGGTCAGGAATGCCGAGTGCCTCGCGGATATGGTCATGATGGATAATGCTGACCCACCCCACACCGAGGTTTTCAGCCCTCGCAGCAAGCCAGAGGTTCTGCACTGCACAGACCGAGCTGTAGAGATCCATCTCCGGATTCGCTGTACGGCCAATCACCACCTCCCCGCTACGCGAACGGTCGCAGGTGACGCAGATGCCGAGCGGCGACTCCATGATACCCTCCAGCTTGAAGGTACGGTAAGCATTCTGCTTTTCGCCGCTGAACATTCCGGCAGCCTCAGCATGGGCAATCTCAAACCCGGCCTTGACTTTGCTCCGCGTCTCAACATCTTTCACCACAATAAAATCCCACGGCTGCATAAAGCCGACACTTGGCGCATGGTGCGCCGCATCAAGAAGCCTTGCGATCACCTCATCCGGCACCGGGTCAGGGAGGAACTGTCCCCTGACATCGCGGCGGCTGTAGATCACTTTGTAGAGAGCCTCGCGCTCCGCCTCGGTAATGGTCATGTTTTTCGTCAAGTTACTCATGTTTATCTCATGTCAGTGTCGGAGCGGAGAGCAGGATTACCCCTGCTACCCGCAACAACATATTGATAAAAACGCACTCAAATATCAGCCTTCAATCCAAAAACAAAGGCACGCCCAGGCATCGTGTACCCCTTTACATATTGGTACTGGCGATCAAACAGATTATCAACTTCTGCTTTCAAGGTGATACCCAACCCCTTCTTCCCCTCTGTACCAAGCGAAAATCTCTTTGACGCTGACACATTGGCTACGGCAAAACTGCCTTTGCTGACAATGAGGCCTGACCAACTGCTCTCATAATCCTGAATCATACTCTTTCCGGTACAGGCAACATTGAATACTCCACTGAAGCCGTGCCTGTCGCGGAGACGCAGACCGCTACTCACGTTCCAGTCAGGAGTATAGAGAAGATTTTGACCTGTACCGTTATCCTTGTGTTCGAGTAAATGCGTGTAATTGACATAAGGCTCGAATACCCAGGAAGGAGTCAGAGAGTCCAGTTTCCAAAACAGCTCTGACTCTATTCCTGAAATCTTTGCGCTGCCAATATTACGATAGGTAAACGTATTGGCGGCGAGCGCAACCGTTTCAATCATACCGGTGTAGTCGGTGGTGAACCAGGTCATGGATGAGTTCATCCCCTTCCAGCCAATGTCAAATCCAGCTTCCCAGGTATCGCTTGTTTCCGGGTTCAGAGCGGAATTGCCGATATATAGTTTTCCGAACGAGTTTATTTGTCCTGCCAACTCTCTTGCAGAGGGCATCCTGAACCCCTCCGCATAGGAACTCCTGAGTTTCAGCACATCACTGACATGCCAGGCAAGACCAACCTGCTGCGAAAAATTATCGGTACTTCTTGAGGAGCCTTCACTTGAATTCAGTTCAACCCTGTAATCATCATAACGAATACCAGCAGTCAGGATCAACTGCTCATCGAAGAATCTGTATGTACCAAGCAGAAAAAGGGCAGGGTTCTCATACTTGCTCCAAAGGGGAACAAGCGTCGATTGAAGCTCATACTGCAACCAATCAACTCCAGCGGTCATCCTCAACGACTTCTCGGAAAAAGTCAACTGGGCTTGCCCCCCCCTTTGGTCAACATCGCTGCGACTTTTATAGGAAGATGAAGGGTCGACATACTGATACTCATCCATGCCGGTAAAATAGCGTGCCATCCATGAAAAGCGCTGCTCCGACAATGAACCCTCATAGATAAAATCGACGGAGTGATTATTGTTGACCGTGTAGCTGACCAGATCATTCTGGCTCAGATAGGAAGGAGAGCCCGCTTTTTCAACATCAAAGGAGTGATAGTTTATGCCAACCCTGTGACCTGGCGCAAGCTCATAGCCAATATTGAAGCTCGCAAGGCTCTGGTCGCTGTAGCCTGTATTGAAATATTTTTCATGGGAGCCTGTCGAATAATCTCCCGAATCAGCGATTGAGAAGCTGCCCGAAAAATCAAATGCGCCAATTTTTCCCTGAGAGCCCAATGCTGTTTTCGAGTAGTCACTGGTTCCTGCGCTCTGTTCGATAAAAAAGGAGGGAGCGCCTTCACCCCTGGTGGTAATGACATTGATGACTCCTCCAATTGCGGCAGAGCCATACTGTACTGCCGCCGGACCTCGAATAATTTCAATGCGATCGATATTATCGGTCATAATCTTGGCAAGGTTGCCCGTGCCAGCACGACGGCCATCAACAAGTACAAGCACCTTGCCCATCAAGTCATTGCCATGAGTTTCACTTCTGAACCCCCTGATACCAACAGAGGTCAACGTGCCGGGATATTTCTGGATTTGACCAAGATTCTTTTCAGCAAGCAATGCTCCGAGATCCTGAGCTGAGGAATGCTCAATCTCATCCCGGCCAATAATGGTGATGTTGGAGGTCACATTTCTTTTCGGCTCTCCGACACGGCTTGAAGTCACAACCATCTCCTCCCCGGTAAAGCTCATTGGCTGCTCGTCGGCCAAAAGCCCCCTGCTGCTGAGGATGGCGGCCATGACAACGAAAAATACTTTTTTGTTCATTTGTTGTTCACCTGTTTTCAGTTTTAGAAATACATCAACTGACAGGGGCTATCTAAAGGCTGCGTGTAACAGAAATAACACAGTGCTGCCGATTTTTTTGACGACAAAATCTTGCAAAAAAAACAGAGAGCCCAAGCTCCTGCACTATCGAGCAAAAATGCCGCGCAAAAAGATCAAATAGAAAGCAATGCAAAAGATGGTACAGCTTTGCCCCGACTATAACCCGTAGTCCGATCTTGTAATGCAAAAATAACTGGCAGGTCTCCTGACTTTAACGGCTTGATACTTGTCGCAGGCCTTCCCGCATTTTTCCGAGGAAGGAAAAGTGTGCAGTGACCTGAAACGACCCACAAAAAACTCTGCATGAGGCCATGCGTTGCTCTTTGGGGTTAACCGTTGTACAGTTGCGGGTACAGTTTACGATTTTCACGTAATTCCCTATTCTCCGGCTTTTAAACCGGCACCAGCTACGAAAGAACACTTGTGGTGCGCCATTTTAAGAAAATTCCCCGATAAAAAAAA
>CAIXCO010000070.1 GCA_903917955.1 uncultured Chlorobiaceae bacterium
ATGTGGCATCATCAATCATCAAGGAGGTGGGCATGCTGGGCGGAGATGTCAGTAAATTTGTTCATCCCTGTGTTCTGGAGATGATGCATCAAAAACGTGAAGAACAGAGCAGATACAAATCATAACAAACCACTCATATATGTCAAAAACACCTCTTTCGGAAGAGCACTATCTCACCCGCAGGGTGCTCAGTATGCAGGAGTCGCAGACCATGCGAATCACCAATCTTGCTGGTAAAATGAAGGCTGAAGGGCATGATATTGTCAGTCTTTCGGCTGGTGAGCCCGATTTTCCTACTCCTGCTCACGTCAATCAGGCTGGTATAGATGCCATTAATGCCGGGTTTACCCGTTATACGGCAAATTCAGGTATTGCTGAGCTGAAAAAAGCCATTGTTGAAAAGTTCCGGCGCGACAACGCTCTCGATTTTGCGGAAAACCAGATCATCGTCAGCAATGGTGGCAAGCAGACTCTGGCCAATACCTTCCTTGCTCTTTGCGAAGAGGGTGATGAGGTGATTGTGCCTGCCCCTTACTGGGTGAGCTTTCCTGAAATGGTTCGTCTTGCAGGCGGAATACCCGTCATTGTGCATACCACTCTTGAGAGCGAATATAAAATGACTCCTTCCCAGCTTGAGGGTGCCATTACTCCGAAAACAAAGATCCTTGTTCTGAACTCCCCCTCAAATCCAACGGGGTCGGTCTATAGTGAAGTAGAGGTTCGAGCCTTGATGAAGGTGGTCGAAGGGCGGGGTATTTTTGTGCTCTCTGACGAGATGTACGACATGATTGTCTATGGCGATGTTCGTCCCTTTTCTCCAGCAAGGATTCCGGAAATGAAGGAGTGGGTCATTGTGAGTAACGGTGTGTCGAAAACCTACGCCATGACCGGATGGAGAATCGGTTACCTTGCCGGGCCAAAATGGTTGATTGATGCCTGCGACAAGATTCAGTCGCAGACCACTTCAAATCCCAATGCCATAGCCCAGAAAGCCGCCGTTGCAGCCTTGACAGGTGATCAGGGGATTGTTGAAGAGCGTCGTGCTGAATTTGAAAAAAGGCGCGATTACATGTACAAGGCCCTCAACAGCATCCCCGGTTTCAAGACCGCTCTTCCGCAGGGTGCCTTTTACATTTTCCCCGACATCAGCGGTGTGCTTGGTCAGACCTTCAACGGCGTTGTGATGAAAGATTCGGCCGATGTTGCTGAATATCTTTTGAAGGTTCATCATGTGGCAACTGTGCCAGGCGATGCGTTTGGTGCGCCGGAAAATCTTCGTCTCTCTTACGCAGCGTCGATTGCCTCACTCGAGGAAGCGGTAAACCGTATCAGGAGAGCGTTCAAATAAGGACGGCTATGCTGAAAGTTCGTCGCAGCAGGCTCTATACTCTGTGGTTTGGCTGGTATTCCCGCCGGCAGTTCCGCAGGTATTTTAACTCGGTACGCGTTTTTATGCAGCCCGGAGTGCAGGAGATGAATCCTTGCACTCCGGTTGTTTTTTATGCAAATCACGCATACTGGTGGGACGGCTTCTGGTCACAACTCTGTACCGAAGAGTTTTTTCATCAGAATCTGCATATCATTATTGAGTTTCAGCAGTTGCGGAAACATCGATTTTTTACCCGCATAGGAGCCTTTTCCCTCGACCATTCCCGTCCGAGAAGTGCGGTTGGCACCCTTCATTATGCTGCTGAATTGCTGACGGCCAAAAGTGAGCGACAGAATGCCTTGTGGATTTTTCCCCAGGGCAAGATAGAAGCGGTTGACAAGAGGCCACTCTTCTTTTTTAAAGGGACCGCATCAATTCTCTCCCGCGTTCTCGACAGGATGGCGGGGATCTACCTTGTTTCAGTTGTCAGCCGGATCGAATATCTCGACGAACAAAAACCGGAACTTTTTTTGTCTTTCAGTGAGCCACTTCTGGTTACGCCCACAGAG
>CAIXCO010000071.1 GCA_903917955.1 uncultured Chlorobiaceae bacterium
CTAGTGCATCGAGAAATTGCGGCATACGAAAGCGCTCGGGTGCAACAAAGACCAAATGAATTCTTCCGTCAAGAATCCCTTGGTATACTTCGTGATTGATCCAGGCATCCCTACCGCCGCTCAAGTAATCAACACTTTCAATAAAGTTCTTATGCCACAAGCCTTCTGCCTGATCACGCATCAAAGCCTGCAAAGGAGTGATAACAATCGTAAGACGTTTGGAATAACTCGACCTGAACAGGGCTGGTAAATGGAATACGATTGACTTGCCGCCACCGGTTGGCATCCGGATAAGGAGATCACGGTCGCTTTCTATCAGTTTTTTAATTGCCTGACGCTGGGTTCCCTGCCTGAAATCATCGAATCCCCAATGCTCTTTGAGAAAATGTTGATACGATTCATAATCGTTGGGGATATCCTGTTTTTCTCTTACTGGGTAACAAACTTCGCGGAACACCTCAAGTTCATCTTTATCGAGTAGTTCATCAAGTGCATAAAACGGGATATCTACCTTTGGCAACAAAGAAGCCATAGCGGCATGGTGCTCTGAAAGCCTTGTATCAAGGATTATGCACGATGTCACACCACTATCGGCACTGCCCAAAATACCTTGAAGCCATCCGTGAATGAACTGCGAAACAGTTGAACTGATATCCTGTCCTTTAAGGATGGCACGCCCGAATGAAATATGCTTATGCTCAGCATTATCGACCTCTGAATCATCATCAATAGACTTAATCTTAACCACGCCATCTGTATTATCTGGTATGTTCAGTATCGCAAACCAATTGTACAGCGGCAATTCATCAAGAACAACATGTATCCTTTTGCGCAAATCGAGAGCTGCCTGAATGTATTTAGGGACATCTGCCCTTGAGCAGGCAAGGCTTCGCTGCCCGTTGTTGCACACTTTTTCCAAAATCTTGACGGGACTGCCTGGGTAACGGGATGACAAGCCCAGTTGTACAAAATTTTGCTGCAATTGTTCCGCCTCTGTCGGCCACCGCATGGCGATAAGAAGTAAATCTCCCTCCTGATGCAGTTTCAAAAGATTCAGGAAACAGTGTGTCAAATCGGCCAAATAAACAGGGCGATTTTCTGTGTCCGGGGAAATGAAAATGCGATCAACGTCAAGGGATGCTGAACTGCCATCACGCCAACGTGGAATTAGAATCGGGAAATCCAGAGCAGGCTTGTTGCGGCCATTTTCTAAATCTATCTGCAGCCAATCAGGAATATCAGGCAACAAAGACCAGGACGCCCCGGCGGCAAGCAGGCCTGGGGGTTCATAAAGCAGCCACTTTTTTGGGTTATCAACGTTCGATACCTGCAAAAGAGTTCGACCTCTCTGTTGGGTAGAAACAGACTTATAATGGTTGCGAACTTCACTCGCAGCAATTTCACAACGGCGCGCATTCTGCCAAGCTACCGCAACTTCACCTCGGTACCAGATTGAAAACTTTTTTTCATTGAATAGTCGGTGAACCTCAGCATCGTCAAGCTTAAAAAGGTCTTCCGCCAAATAGACTGTTTTTCCTTCTTCATTGACTTCGCCTCCTTCGAATATGTCGTGTGCCGCTTTCAGCGCAGACCGAAGTCTCTCTCCCACCAACCACAAAGGTAAAAAGGAAAGACGTACATCAACACCATTCCTTTCAGCATCCGAAACAATAATGGCAACGATTTTGGCATAAAGACCATAATCTTCAATAGCAACTTTTCGGCATACCGATGGCGACAGTAGTGGGTCAGAAAGCATGTTCTCCGGTGCAAAAAACCTGAGGTGACAACCTTTTTGCCATGCGAATTCTCTCGCCATGCATGAAGGGTAGAGGGTGTCTGAATCAAGCTTAGTTTGTAAGTTGTCAGGATAAGCCCGACCCGCAACTTCTGACAGCGATACCGTATTGTCAAAAAAACGATCGACCAAAGCATGGATATCGTATTCCATACCTTTCAGGCAGGTTGATAATTTTTTTGTCTGTTTTTCAAACAGCTCGAAGCATGCCACAGCATCGACCTCAGCATCATGGGCGCCGGTGCCGACAACCAGTGCATGCGAATTCCTCCAAGGTTCGAGTATCCATGATGCAATCAATGTATCCCAGAACGACGAGGCACTGGGAAACGAAAAGTTGTTCTGCTTAAGAATTGGCAGATCCCACGCAATCGAGTTATGGCCTGCAATTGCTGGTGCGAACTGTCCAAAAAAACATTTTTCAGACGCGTCATTTAAATTGTTTAAAGTAAGGATGGGGTCACCAATAAGTCTCCCGCTTCCGTATACATTCTTCCAACCAAACTGAAAGATGGATTTCTCATTGCTCTCCAAGTCAACGGCAACCATAGAGGCTCGTCTTATGTATAACGAGAGTTCGTCTCCGCACCAAGGCTGGATATCTGTATAACCCTTGCAATCCAAAATGCTTGTCTTGGAGATGAAACGGTGGGGCGGTAATTCTGCAAGCTTGAAAAATCGCTCACAAATTTTTTTACGATCGGTTTCATCTACGCAATACCATGGTGATTTGCAGACTGCCGCGAGTATGTTTATGAGTTTTTCAACACCACATGATTTAGTCAGTACTTCTTCGATGGTGGTATCCAACAATGAATCAGCTATCAGAATCGCCTGAGGAAATTTTTTTGCCTTTTTTTTCCACAACTCAATAAACCAGTCTGCCGCAAGAAGAAACTCAAGTGGTTTCCAGCCAAGAGCAAGCAATGCACGCTGCCGCTCAGCATTGAATTCCTCTGGTGTTATCAAAGGTGCAATATCGTCTAAAAGTCGCCATCGAACGATGGTCTTGTTCCAGTTTGGTTTCTCGTTTTTATATCTA
>CAIXCO010000072.1 GCA_903917955.1 uncultured Chlorobiaceae bacterium
ATATCGGTCACCTCATGGGGCAGTGAGCCTCCGTTGGTGTCGCAAAGCACAATTCTTGATGCACCACCCTCAACGGCTGAAAGGAGCATTTTGAGGGCAAATTCGGGGTTGTTTTTGTAGCCGTCAAAAAAGTGTTCGGCATCAAAAAAGACCTCGCGCCCCTCCTGCTTGAGGAAGCTGACTGAGCGATAAATCAGTTCGGCATTCTCTTCGTCGGAAATTCCCAGACTCTTTTCGGAGTGCGCTTTCCACGTTTTGCCGAAGATGGTGATAACTGGCGTTTCGGATTCGAGAAGCCCGAGCAGGTTGGGGTCGCTCTCAACACTCTTGACAAAGCGGGCGGTTGAACCAAAGGCGGTGAGCTTGGCATGGCTGAACTTCAGTTGCCGTGCCTTGATGAAAAACTCCTCATCTTTCGGGTTGCTGCTTGGCCATCCGCCTTCGATATAATCCATGCCGAACTCGTCAAGCTTTTGGGCTATAAGGAGCTTGTCCTGAACGGAAAGGTTGATGTGCTCACCCTGTGTGCCGTCACGCAGGGTGGTATCGTACAGTTCGATTTTTTTGTTTGTTGCAGTCATAAATCAGCCTTGGGGCATTAAGTGTTCCTGCCGGGCGTAAGCAAAAATACCGCCAGCCTCAACAATGTTGAAGACATCGCCAAGGGGATTGAGCTTGTAGGTGACCTTGCTGGTCAGGTTTTCGATGGTGTTTGCCTCGACGTCGATTTTCAGTTCGTCACCGGTGTTGATGAGCTGGTTGAGCGCTTCAGCCGTCTCGTAGGGAATGGCAAAACCGCCGTCAACACAGTTGCGGTAAAAAATTCTTGCGTACGATTCGGCCACAATGGCTTTAACACCGGCAACCTTGAGGGCGAAGGGGGCGTGCTCCCGCGACGATCCACAGCCGAAGTTTGGTCCTGCAATAATGATGGTGAACTCGGAGTGGAAGCTTCCCTCCTCGATAAAGAGGACGTTGCCCTGGGGAAGTCCTCCCTGTTCGGGTGGCACTCCTGAAAGAGCATATTTGCCATAGAGAATCACCTCTTCGGGATCGGAGAGGCTGTAGACCAGATGTTCGGCTGGAATGATCTGGTCAGTATCAATATTTTTGCCTAAAACGTAGGCTTTTCCCTGAATGATGGTTTCCATTATTTCGTTCTGTTTTCCCGAATTTCAAGTGCGATCAGAGAAAATCTCTCGGATCGGTGAGTTTACCCGTAATTGCCGATGCGGCGGCTGTGAGCGGGGAGGCAAGGTAGACCCCTGCATGTTTGCTGCCCATCCGTCCGGGGAAATTGCGGTTTGTGGTCGAGACCACGACATCATTGTCAACCGAGCGACCGACCGTATCAGCCGGGCCACCAAGACAGGCGGCACAAGAGGGGAGTGCAATGGTGCATCCCGCATCTTCAAAAATCTTCTTCAGGCTCTGACCGTCGTAGAGTTCAGTTTCGAGGTCACGGGCAACTTTGACGGTTGCCGGAACGATGTTGGTGGTTACCGAAACTCTCTGTCCCTTCAGGATTTTTGCAGCCATCACAAAATCGGTCAGCTTGCCACCGGTGCAGGAGCCGATATAGGATTTGGTGATCTTGGTGCCCTGGACGCTTCTTACCGTAGCGCGGTTATCGGGGCTGTGCGGCTGGGCAACAACAGGCTCCAGCTCAGCAACGTTGTAACGGTACTTGCTGTGATAGCGGGCATCCGGATCACTCTGGAAAAGTTCGTAGGGTTTCTCGCTTCTTGCCTTGACGTAGCGCTCGGCAATGTCGTCGGCGGCGATAATACCGTTCATCCCGCCCGCTTCGATGGCCATGTTGGTCAAGGTCATTCTCTCCTCCATGGGAAGTGAAAAAATGGCTTCGCCGTCAAACTCCATGGCGCGGTAGGTTGCGCCGTCGGTGGTGATATCGCCAAGAATGTGCAGAATGAGGTCTTTAGCCGTAAGGTATTCAGGCATCTTGCCCTCAAAGGTGAAGAGTATGGATTCCGGGACTTTTTCCCAGAGTTTGCCAGTGCCGAGAATGAAGGCGGCGTCGGTGTTGCCGATTCCTGTGCCGAACATGCCGAAGGCTCCCGAGGTACAGGTGTGCGAGTCGGTTCCAAAGAGCACAGTGCCGGGCAGATTGAATCCCTCTTCGGCCAGAGCTACATGGCAAACTCCCTTGTAGCGGTCGGTGCCGACATCGTAGTAGTGCGGAAGCTGCTGCTCTTTTGCGAACTGGCGCAGCAGATCAATGTTGCGGTGGGCGTGCTCGTTGGCTGTAAAAATATAGTGGTCGGGCAAGACGACAACTTTTTCCGGATCCCAGACTTTTGCGTCGGGGCCAAATTCCTGCTTGAAAATATCGAAGGTTGGCGGACCGCAGACATCGTGAGTGAGAAGGATATCGACATTCAGCCAGACGCTTTCGCCCGCATCGACAAATGTTCTGTTTGCCGCTTTTGAAAGGATCTTCTGGGTTATTGTTTGTGCCATGGTATTCTTAAACCCCGCTTTCTATGGTTTCAGGTTCAGTAGTGATGTTATCAAAATGGTACTGGCGCTGGCCGAGAGCCTGGAGATAGGCTTTGGCGCTCGCCTCTATAATATCGGTTGAGACTCCTCTTCCGTTAAAGGAGAGGTTTTTGTCTTTGATGCGTACCAGCGCTTCACCGAGAGCCTGGCGCCCGGCAGTGGCGGAACGTACAGAGTAGGAGGTGACCATCGATTCGAGGCCAAGGGCACGCTCAATGGCCCTGAAGCAGGCATCCACCGGGCCGTCGCCGATTGCCGACTCTTCAAAGATTTGATCCTTGTGCCTGATTCTGATGGTTGCCGTGGGAATTGAGGCCGTACCGCTATTGATATGGAGATAATCGAGTTCGTAGGCGCTCCTCGGCTTGTTCAGCTCATCGCCCATCAGCACTCTCAGGTCGTCGTCATAGACCTCTTTCTTTTTATCGGCAACCTCAACAAAGCGCTTGTAGACCGCTTCGAGTTCGGTGTCGTCAAGGTTGTAGCCGAGCGTGAAGAGACGCGACTTGAGGCCGTGCTTGCCGGAATGGCGGCCCAGCACAATGCTCGTTTGCGGCACTCCAACCGATTCCGGCGTCATCACCTCGTAGGTCTGCCGGTTTTTCAGCATCCCGTCCTGATGAATGCCCGACTCGTGCGAGAAGGCGTTGTCGCCCACAATGGCCTTGTTCGGCTGGATAATGATGCCGGTAAAGGTCGAGACCATGCGGCTCGTATTGTAAATCTCTTCGGTGATAATGCCGGTGTAGAAGTTGTGCAGGTCGCTGCGCACCTTGAGGGCCATCACAATCTCTTCGAGCGAAGCGTTTCCGGCCCGCTCTCCAATGCCGTTGATGGAGCACTCTGCCTGACGGGCACCATGTTCAAGTGCACTCAGCGTGTTGGCCACTGCAAGACCAAGGTCGTTATGGCAGTGGACGCTGATGATGGCCTGGTCGATGTTTTGGACGCGGATCTGGAGATCGGCAATTTTGCGGCCAAACTCTGAAGGCCAGGTATAACCCGTCGTATCAGGGATATTGACCGTTGTTGCACCTGCGGCAATAACCGCCTCAATGATTTCAGCA
>CAIXCO010000073.1 GCA_903917955.1 uncultured Chlorobiaceae bacterium
CGCTACTCCCGCCGGGTCTCAATGGCCGAAATTGAATCCAACAACTACAACCTTAACATCTCCCGCTACATCAGCACCGCCACTGCAGAAGAAGAAATCGACCTCACCGCACTGCACGCAGATTTACTCAACCTCGAAGAACGAATTGTATCTGCCACCAACAAACACAACCAATTTCTCCAAGAGCTTGGGTTGAATCTTTTGCCGATTGGCAGGCAGTGAACAAGATTTCGATGCGCTTTAAAATGTCAAAAAGCTTTATCTTCCGTTCCGTTGTAAAAATAATGTGGAGTTGCGTTGGGGAGCATACCTGAGATGAGCTAATGTTATAACTTGAGGTTAATGATGAAAAAGCTGCCAGTAGGGATACAGACCTTCAGTGAGATTATTAATGAGAATTATCTGTATATCGACAAAACGGAGATTGCCCGTAGCCTGATTGAGAGCTTTAAATATGTTTTTCTGTCGCGGCCCCGGCGTTTTGGCAAAAGCCTCTTTCTTGATACGCTGAAAAATATTTTTGAGGGAAAGCGGGAGCTTTTCAGGGGGCTGCTGATTGAGGAGCAATGGAATTGGGAGGTGACGTATCCTGTCATCAAAATCAGTTTCAGTGGCGGGATACACAGTCGGGAAACGCTTCGCAAAAACTTGTTCTATATCCTGAATGACAATCAGGAACGGCTTGATATTACTTGTGCGGAAAAAGAGGATCCCAATCAGTGTTTTGCAGAACTCATCAAGAAGGCATTCCAAAAGTATCACCAGAAGGTGGTCATCCTGATTGATGAGTATGACAAACCGATTCTGGATAATATTGAGAATATCCCTGAGGCACTGGTAATTCGGGATGGGATGCGGGATTTTTACACAAAAATCAAGGAGAATGACGAGTATCTACGCTTTGTTTTTCTTACCGGGGTGAGCAAGTTCTCCAAAGTGTCGCTTTTCAGTGGACTGAACAATCTTGAAGATATCAGCCTGAACCCTGACTATGGCAATGTATGCGGGTATACCCAGCTTGATCTGGAGAGCTCTTTTGCACCTTATTTCGAGGGGGTGGATATGGAGCAGGTCAAACAGTGGTACAATGGCTATAACTTTTTGGGTGACAGGGTCTATAACCCTTTCGATATTTTGCTTTTTATCAAGAACCATCAGGTGTTCGACAATTACTGGTTTGAAACCGGCACGCCGCGTTTTTTGGTTGAGCTGATTAAAAAGAACAGCTATTTTCTCCCTGACTTTTTAAATATCAACGTTGACAAGAGTCTGGTCAACAGCTTTGACATTGAAAATCTTGATCTGGAGGCCATTCTGTTTCAGACCGGCTATTTGACCATCAAGCGGCTGATACCATCGGGCATGGGAGTTCGATACGAGTTGGGGTTTCCCAACAAGGAGGTGCAGATCAGTTTCAACAATTATATTTTGCGTTCGATGACCAGCGGTTCACAAAAAGAGCTGATTCGTAGTGAGCTGTTTGATATTATTGAGGCTGGAGATGTTGAAGGTCTGGAACCCGTCATCAAACGCCTTTTTGCCAGTATCGCCTACAATAATTTCACCAACAATGATATTGAGAGGTACGAGGGCTTTTACGCCAGCGTGCTCTATGCCTTTTTTGCCAGCATCGGGGTGGAGATCATTGCCGAGGATGTAAGCAACAAGGGGAGAGTTGACCTGACGCTGAAGGCTGGCGGGAGAACCTTTCTTTTTGAATTCAAGGTGTGCGAGGGGGAGCCGCTTGAGCAGATCAAAAGAATGAAATATTACGAGAAATATAGCGGCGAGCGCTACCTGATTGGCATTGTCTTTGACTCCAAGGCAAGAAACGTCAGCAGGTTTGAGGTTGAGAAGTTGTAACGCTCGTAAAAAATATTGTGAGCAGACCCTTTGTTCTGCCTGACAAAAATAATCACAGATTCATAGTATGAAAAAATCGTCTATCATCGCCGGTTTGCTTGTCACCCTGATTGCTGGCTGGTACCTGTGGCCCAAGGGCTCGTCAGACCACGTTCAGGATTCAAGCATGAAACCGGAGGTCAGTGTCGTGACGATGAAAACCGAACTCCTGGTATTGACAAAAGAGCTGCCGGGCCGGACTTCGGCTCTACGTATGGCCGAGATTCGTCCGCAGGTCAGTGGCATTGTTACAAAGCGCTTCTTCGTGGAAGGAAGCCTTGTTCAACAGGGTCAACAACTTTACCAGATCGACCCCGCGACCTACAAGGCAGCCTGTAACAGTGCAAAAGCCAACCTCAGCAAAGCCGAAGCCAATGTAAAATCGGTCCAGGCCAAAGCTGGCCGCTACGAAGAGCTGGTCAAAATCGGTGGCGTCAGCCAGCAGGAGTACGATGATGCGAAAGCGAGCCTTGCCCAGGCCAGGGCAGATGTTTCCATCGCCAGATCCGAAGTTTCCATGGCCAGTATCAACCTCGATTACACCAGGGTCATCTCTCCGATTTCCGGGCGAATCGGCCAATCGAAGGTGACTGAGGGGGCTCTGGTCAATGCCAATCAGCCGAGCCCCCTTGCTGTGGTGCAACAGCTCGACCAGATCTACGTGGACGTTTCACAGTCGAGCGAGGAGCTGCTACAACTGCGACAGCGCCATCAAGGTCAGGTGGGCGATTCCGGCGCAGAGAGCGCTCCAGTCCAGCTTCTGGTGGATGGAAAACCCAAAGGAGAGCCCGGCAGGTTGAAGTTCTCGGATGTAACGGTCAACCCGAGCACAGGTACGGTTCTGTTGCGAATATTATTCACCAACCCCGGCAATGAAATCCTCCCTGGCATGTTCGTCCATGCACGTCTGGAACAGTGGAGAGACGACCACACAATCCTCGTGCCCCAAAAATCGGTCAGCAGGAGTGCTGACGGGTCGGTTTCAGTCTGGGTTGTCGGGCCGGATGGCAAAGCAAACCCTCGCCCAATCATCGTTACGGAGGTTGTCGGAGACAAGTGGCTCGTAAGCAACGGACTCAAAGCGGGCGAAAAGGTCGTGTACGAAGGCATCATGAAAATACAGCCCGGCATGGCGGTCAAAACTGTTGAGGCTGCACTGCGAACCGTGCAGGCGAGATAATCCATTACATTTCAACGTACCAATACCATGTCCGGATTTTTTATCGAGCGTCCCGTCTTTGCCTGGGTGATCTCCATCTGTATCATGCTTGGCGGAATCATCGCCATCAATACCCTGCCGGTTGAGCAATATCCGCGCATCGCGGCGCCGACCATTAACATCAGCGCCACCTATCCCGGCGCATCTGCCGAAGCGGTTGAAAACAGTGTGACACAGGTTGTCGAACAGGCTCTTACCGGTATCGACCATCTCCGCTACTTCAGCGCCGGGAGTGATTCGAATGGCAACGTCAGCATCACGGTGACCTTCGAGCCCGAAGCCAACCCCGATATTGCCCAGGTGCAGGTGCAGAACAAGTTGCAGTCGATTATGTCGAACCTGCCCCAACAGGTACAGCAGCAGGGCATCAGGGTCACCAAGGGAGATACCGGCTTCCTGATGGTTGTGGGCGTCTATTCGGACGACCCCCGAGTTGATGAATATGCGATGAACGATTTTATCAATTCGAAGCTCCTCGATCCGCTGAGCCGTGTACCCGGCGTCGGCAACATCCAGGTGTTCGGGCAGCCCTATTCGATGCGTATCTGGCTTGATCCCCACCGCATGGCGAGCTTCAACCTCACCACTACCGAGATCCAGACAGCTATTACGGCACAGAATGCCGATATTTCCGCTGGCCAGTTGGGAGGAACGCCGTCGGTTCCGGGCCAGCAACTGAACGCCACCATTACAGCACAGTCACGTCTGAAAAGTGTCGGGGATTTCGAAAAGATCATGCTGAAGGTTAATACCGACGGTTCGCAGGTTCGCCTCAGGGATGTTGCCCGCGTTGAACTCGGCGTGCAGAACTACGACATGACCACGCGCTTCAACGGCAAACCGGCTGCCGGCATGGCCATCACCCTGGCGACCGGGGCAAACGCCCTGAACACCGCCACTCTGGTCAAAGCGAAAATGACGGCCCTGAAGCCGCTGCTTCCACCGGGTGTGCAGATCGTCTACCCGTTCGACACAACCCCCTTCGTAAAGACCTCAATCGAAGGGGTTGTTCATACCCTGATTGAGGCGGTCATCCTCGTCTTCTTTGTTATGTTCCTGTTTCTCCAGAATTTCCGCGCCACGCTGATCCCCACCATCGCGGTTCCTGTTGTGCTGCTGGGTACCTTTGGGGTGATGTCGGTCTTCGGCTTCTCCATCAACACCCTCAGCATGTTCGCCATGGTACTCGCTATCGGACTGCTTGTCGATGATGCCATTGTTGTGGTCGAGAACGTCGAACGCATCATGGAAGAGGAGCGACTCTCCCCGCTGGAGGCGACCAGGAAATCGATGAAGCAAATCTCCAGTGCGCTGATTGGCATCGCTCTTGTGCTCTCGGCCGTCTTCGTGCCGATGGCCTTCTTCAAAGGCTCTACGGGGACTATCTACCGTCAGTTCTCGATCACCATCGTCTCAGCGATGCTGCTCTCGGTTTTGGTTGCGCTGATCCTGACACCGGCTCTCTGTGCCAGCCTTCTCAGGCCGGTCAGAGCGGATGGACATCTTTACGGCGCTGGCCCCCTCGGGCGCTTTTTCGCCTGGTTCAACGGCATGTTCAACCGCAACCGGGAACGTTATGTTGACGGTGCCCGCGCAATGACGGGAAGTGTCAACCGCTCGCTGCTCGGCTTCATGCTGGTCGTGGTGCTGCTTGGTATCGTCCTGACGCGCATCCCGACCTCCTTCCTGCCGGACGAAGATCAGGGATTCCTCTTCGTCCAGCTTTCCACCCCATCCGGAGCGACCAAGGAGCGGACGCTCGAAAGCGTGAAGAGGATGGAACACTACCTCCTCAATCAGGAAAAAGAGAGCATCGAAAGCATCTTCAGCGTGACCGGTTTCAGTTTCGCGGGCCAGGGCCAGAACTCGGCCATGGGTTTTGTCCAGCTCAAGGACTGGTCCAAACGCAAGAACAAGGGTCAGGATGTTGCCTCAATCGCCGGAAGAACCATGGGCGCTTTGTCGAGCGTGAAGGATGCCATGATTTTTGCCTTTTACCCGCCAGCCGTCATGGAACTCGGCAACGCCTCCGGTTTTGATCTTCAACTGGTAGACCGGACCGGCAAAGGTCATGAGGCTCTCATGGCCGCCCGAAACCAACTGCTCGGAATGGCTGCGCAAGACCCTTCGCTGAGCGGCGTGCGTCCCAATGGCCTTGAAGATGTGCCACAATTCAAGATCGATATCGACCACGAAAAAGCAAGCGCCTTTGGAGTATCGATCGCCGACATCAACGCAACGCTGCAGACCGCCTGGGGTTCGAGCTATGTGAACGATTTCGTGCATGAGGGTCGCATCAAGAAAGTCTTCATGCAGGGAGACGCACCCTACCGCATGAACCCGTCGGATGTCGACATCTGGCATGTCCGAAACTCGAATGGCGAGATGGTTCCTTTCTCATCGTTCTCCTCGGGCCGATGGAGCTTCGGTTCACCCAAGCTCGAACGGTTCAATGGTATATCGTCAGTCAATATTCAGGGAGCCCCGGCACCTGGCGTAAGCTCGGGCGATGCCATGGCCATCATGGCGAAACTGGCAGAAAAACTCCCTGAAGGTTTCGGCGTCGAATGGACCGGCCTCTCTTACGAAGAGCGTGCGGCTGGCCAGCAAACACTGCTGCTCTACACGCTCTCCCTGCTTTTCGTTTTTCTTTGCCTGGCAGCTCTTTACGAAAGCTGGAGCGTGCCGATGGCCGTCATGCTGGTAGTCCCGCTTGGTGTTCTCGGTACAGTTCTGGCAACATTCCTCTCAGGTCTTTCAAACGACGTCTACTTCAAGGTCGGTCTGTTGACAACTGTTGGTCTGACGGCAAAAAACGCCATACTTATTGTGGAGTTCGCCAAAACCCTCCACGAAAGCGGTATGAACCTGCAGGAGGCAGTCCTCTCTGCCGCAAGTCAGCGACTTCGACCCATCATCATGACCTCCCTGGCATTCATCCTCGGCGTCACACCGCTCGCATTCTCCTCCGGAGCAGGATCGGCAAGCCAGCACGCCATCGGCATCGGCGTGATCGGCGGCATGTTGTCCGGTACGGTGCTGACGATTTTCTTTGTGCCGCTCTTCTTCATCCTCGTGCAATCCCGGTTTGCCCGAAAGAGGGTAACCGACATAGCAGTAAACCAAAACGACAAGGAACCGAACCATGAGCACTAAGCTGCTGCTTCCTTTATGCCTGGCAGCAACCACCCTGACAGCCTGTTCGCTTGAGCCAGCTTATGTACGCCCAACGGCACCCGTCACCACAGAGTGGCCAGCAGCTTCCAGTGCACCGCAATCCGGTGAACAGCCGCATACCGCCGATATCGGATGGCGGAGCATGTTCAGGTCATCAAAACTGCAACGCATAATCGAAGCATCCCTTGCCAACAACCGCGACCTGAGGATAGCCACGCTCAACATCGAGGTGGCCCGTAACACCTGGCGCATCCAGCGTTCGGATCTCCTGCCATCGATGAACGCCTCGGGAAGCTTCACCCGCCAGGAGTTGCCGAAAAACATGAGCGGCTCAGGAAACACTGAAATCACCTCGGTCTATACCGCCGGCATCGGCACGACGGCTTATGAACTGGATCTTTTCGGCCGTGTACGCAGCCTCAGTAATCGCGCCATAAACCAGTATTTCGCTACCGAAGAGGGGCGCAAAGCTGCCCAGACAATTCTGGTCGCTGAAGTTGCCAACGCCTATCTCACCTGGCTTGCTGATGTCGAACTGCTGCGATTGACCGAAAGCACCCTCACAACAAGGCAGGATGGTTACGATCTCATCAAACGCAGCTTCGATCTCGGGGCAAAGTCACGACTTGATGTAGCACAGTCTGCAATGCTGGTCGAATCGTCACGGGCCAACCGTGCGCACTATCAACGTCAGGTCGGACAGGACAAGAACGCACTGACCCTGCTGGTCGGAAAGGAGATTGATCCAATGCTCCTTGAGCCCCAACTTCTGGCTGATGTCGAGATGCTCGACACGCTCCCCGTGGGCATTCCCTCCGTCGTTCTGCTCGATCGTCCAGACATACGACAGGCGGAATACGCACTGAAGGCAGAAAACGCCAACATCGGAGCGGCACGGGCTTCATTCTTTCCCAGCATAGGTCTTACCGGTTCCGCCGGGTTCGCCAGCGCCAGCTTGTCGGATCTCTTCGTGGCCGGGTCGAGCGGTGTCTGGAGCTTCGCCCCGCAGGTAACGCTCCCGATTTTCCAGGGAGGCCGGTTGCGCTCCAACCTTAAACTGGCTGAAACCAACCGGGATATTGCCGTCGCCCGATACGAAAAAGCTATCCAGACTGCGTTCCGTGAGGTCGCCGACGCACTGGTCGCCCGTGCAACCTATACCGAGCAATGGCAAGCCCAGCGTGCTCTGGTCAAAGAGAGTGAACAAGCCCGGAGCATTACGAAAGCGCGTTACGACCGTGGCATCGACAACCATTTCGCCCTGCTTGACGCCCAACGCTCCCTCTTCGAGGCCCAGCAGAACGAAATTCTGCTCCATCAACAGACTCTTGCCAACCTGATCAATCTGTACAAAGCTCTCGGAGGAGGGTGGCAATGAGTAAAACTGGCGACAGGGTTCTGTGGCTGAACTCAGGGAGAGCGCGGTTCGTTAACAGCCAGTTTTTCTTTCAAAAAGCTTTATATTTCCTTTCGTAGTAAAAAAAGTGTGGAGTTGTGTTGAGGGGAGGAACTCTGAGATGGACGAATGTTTTAAATGAGGTTGACGATGAAAAAGCTGCCAGTAGGTATACAAACCTTCAGTAAAATAATCGAAGGTGATTATCTCTACATTGATAAAACGGAGATTGCCTGTAGCCTGATTGACAAATATCAATATGTCTTTCTGTCGCGGCCCCGGCGATTTGGCAAAAGCCTCTTTCTCGATACGCTGAAAAATATTTTTGAAGGGAAACGGGAGCTGTTTCGAGGGTTGCTGATTGAGGAGCAATGGAACTGGGAGGTGACCTGGCCGGTCATCAAAATCAGTTTCAGTGGCGGGATACACAGTCCGGAAACTCTTCGCAAAAACTTGTTCTATATCCTGAATGATAATCAGGAACGGCTTGATATTACTTGTGCGGAAAAAGAGGATCCCAACCAGTGTTTTGCAGAACTCATCAAAAAGGCCTCTCAAAAGTATCACCAAAAGGTTGTCATCCTGATTGATGAGTATGACAAACCGATTCTGGACAATATTGAAAACATTCCCGAGGCTCTCCTCATTCGGGATGGGATGCGTGACTTTTACACAAAAATCAAGGAGAACGACGAGTATCTGCGCTTTGCTTTTCTCACCGGAGTGAGCAAATTCTCCAAAGTGTCGCTCTTCAGCGGCCTTAACAATCTTGAGGATATCAGTCTGAACCCTGACTATGGCAATGTCTGTGGGTACACCCAGCTTGATCTGGAGACCACTTTTGCCCCTTATTTTGAAGGGGTGGATATGGAGCAGGTCAAACGGTGGTACAATGGCTATAACTTTTTGGGTAACAGGGTCTATAACCCTTATGATATTCTGCTCTTTATCAAGAACCATTATGAGTTTGACAATTACTGGTTTGAAACCGGTACGCCGCGCTTTCTGGTTGAGCTGATTAAAAAAAACAGTTATTTTCTCCCTGGTTTTTTAAACATCAACGTTAACAAACGTCTGGTCAACAGCTTTGATATTGAAAATCTTAACCTGGAGACCATTCTGTTTCAGACCGGCTATTTGACCATCAAGCGGCTGATACCATCGGGCATGGGAGTTCGATACGAATTAGGGTTTCCCAACAAGGAGGTGCAGATCAGTTTCAACGAGTATATTTTGCAATCGATGATCAGCGGTTCACAAAAAGAGCTGATCCGTAGTGAGCTGCTTGATCTCATTGAGGTTGGAGATGTTGAAGGTCTGGAACCCGTCATCAAACGCCTTTTTGCAAGCATTGCCTATAATAATTTCACCAACAATGATATTGAACGTTACGAGGGTTTTTACGCCAGTGTACTCTATGCCTGTTTTGCCAGTATCGGAGTCGATATTATCGCTGAGGATGTCAGTAACAAAGGCAGAATTGACCTGACCTTGAAGGCCGGGGGGAGAACCTTTCTCTTTGAATTCAAGGTGAACGACGGGGAGCCACTTGAGCAGATCAAAAGAATGAAATATTATGAGAAATATAGTGGCGAGCGCTACCTGATTGGTATTGTCTTTGACCCTAAAGCAAGAAACGTCAGCAGGTTTGAGTTTGAGAAGTTGTAACTCTCGTAAAAAATATTTTTCTAATCCTGCATTCCGCCCCTGTGAAAAATTTCTGCTGATTTGCAGTGTTCATCATAAATTAACAAAGTGTTGTAGAATAATAGGTGCGTATGATCTCCAGATGATTGAAGGCAAGTGGAAGGGTGAGTGCTTCAGAGAGGGAAAACCAGCCAATCTCCTCCACTTCGTCTGGCATTAACTCTATCGAGCCGATTCCTTTGCCGTAGAATGCAAGCGCTACGGCGTGAAAGTGGTACTCCGGAAAGAGTTCGTTAAAATAATTGAGAAAAACCGGTGAAGTAAAGAGGAGTCCGGTCTCTTCCTGTACTTCTCTTACAACGGCCTCTTCGGCTGTTTCATAGTCATCAATGTGCCCGCCGGGGAGGCACCAGTGCCCCTGAAAGGGAGAGACACTCCTTTTCGTCAGCAGAATGATATCGCGTCTATCATTATCCGGCGTGATGATTGCGGCAACGGTAGCTCTTATCATGCTGTCGCTCTGTTTTGGTTTGTTGAAACAAATTTGTCAAGGGGAAAATGGCAAAAAAAGATGATATACAGGCATGGTTGCGGATACGTTTTACCCGAAAAAATCGTTACACCTTGTGAAAGTATTGCAAAAAAAGATTTAACCGTTCGGCATCATGGGGTCACACTCCCTGATTTACACACAAAGCATTCCGGTCTCAATAGTGGAAGCTTGGGACTTTTTTTCTTCTCCGACGAACCTTGCACGGATAACGCCGCCTGAAATGATGTTCAGGATCACCAATGGCGCTGGCGGGCAGAAGATTTATGAGGGAATGCTGATCAGTTATACGATCTATCCCTTCATGATGCTGCCGGTGCAGTGGGAGACTGAAATTACAAAAGTTGACAAACCATTTTTGTTTGAGGATCGCCAGAAATCGGGGCCTTACGAGAGCTGGCATCACCGTCATCAGTTTTGTGAAATTCCGGGTGGTGTTGAAATGACCGACCGAATCGACTATGTCATGCCGATGAA
>CAIXCO010000074.1 GCA_903917955.1 uncultured Chlorobiaceae bacterium
AACTTCAGGAATCATGGCACCAACAATCTGGAGCCGCTCACGAATGTCACGAACAACTCCCGTTTTTCTCCAGTGCTGAAACAACAGACGATAACCTGACCAGGTCTGATCTCCATCTACAGCAAAAAGAAGAATGGTGGAAGCTGAGAGTTCAGTGATACACGCTGACGCAACCTCGTCAATGCCTGCGCGTGAGTCGATCAAGGTCACATCAGGTTGCCACCGCGCTTCAAGTGCATCAAGTAAACGACGCAAACGGTCTGACCAAGATTGGCGCTTGCCATCTGAATCAATTTTGGGCATCCAGCCACGGCCAAGTTTGGCGATATACTCTCCAGGATTTGCCCCATGCGCAGGAACCACCACTATTTCTCCATTATGCGATAAGGCACTTGTGGCAACCATGTTTTCAAACACCGCATCACCATTGTTGACCAAATCTTCGACAAGCCAATCGGTAATACCATAAAAGGGACGCCGATCTTCGGGAAGCAACGCCGAAGAGAGCCCAGGTGACTCTAAATCCAGATCAAGCACCAGTACTTTTTTGCCTTGCTCAGCCAATGCCCATGCCGTTGCGGCAAGTGCAGTTGATCGCCCAACACCACCCTTGATCGAAAAGAAAACCGTTCGTGGTATAGATGAGGTTAAACTGGAAATACGTGACCAATTACCCTCTACCGCCAGACGATCAATAACAAAAACATCGCTGATACCTTCAAGCTGAAAGCAGCTCTCTCTCTTCAAAAAATCATCAATATCGGGTTCAAACAACACTGCCTGTTGTGCGGGATAGGCATGAGAGCCAAGCTCTTCTTGAATTTTTTGAGCAATGTTGTCGAGTGCGATTTGTTGAGACTCATCATCTTCCCACTTCTCGTCCACGATAAGACGTACCCTGCCATTTAGGTCACGATTGACGAGAATGGGTTTCATTTTGGTAACATCCTCCTGAAAAGGGTAAAAGATTTTCGTCAGGTCAAGAAGAATTTCATCAAATGTGCTCATAGGAGACCATCCCGTTTGGCTTTAGCGATCAATACCCGAACAAGCTCCGTACCTGTCCGATGATTTGCAAGTCGAGTACTGTCAAAATTATTTCTATGCGCATATCGCTGATTGACGTTCCAGTCAGAAAAGGTGAATGTAACGATTTGGAAATAGGAGAGCATAGCAATATTTTTCAAGCAGAATAAGCCCCATTCTCGTTTGCAGGGCGGGGCTTACTGCGTGGAGATACTGTGGCATATCCATATAATGCCACACATCAATCCCAATCCTGACGCAAGGATAACGTATTTAATGAGTTTGACCATGAAAAAGCTGCCAGTAGGAATACAGACCTTCAGTAAAATCATCGAAGGTGATTATCTCTACATCGACAAAACGGAGATTGCCCGCAGCCTGATTGACAGCTTTCAATATGTCTTTCTGTCGCGGCCCCGGCGATTCGGGAAAAGCCTGTTTCTCGACACGTTGCACAATATTTTTGAGGGAAATCGGGAGCTCTTCCGGGGGCTGCTGATTGAGGAGCAGTGGAACTGGGAGGTAAGCTATCCGGTCATCCAGATTAGTTTTGGTGGCGGAATTGACAGCCCGGAAACGCTTCGCAAAAATCTTTTTTATATCCTGAATGACAATCAGGAACGGCTGGATATTACTTGCGTGGAGAAAGAGGATCCCAATCAGTGTTTCGCAGAACTCATCAAGAAAGCCTCACAGAAATATCATCAAAAGGTTGTCATTCTCATTGATGAGTATGATAAACCGCTTTTGGATAATATTGAGAATATTCCCGAGGCTCTGCTTATTCGGAATGGAATGCGGAACTTTTATACTAAAATCAAGGAGAACGACCGGTATCTGCGCTTTGCGTTCCTTACCGGAGTGAGCAAATTCGCCAAAGTGTCGATTTTCAGCGGTCTGAACAATCTTGAAGACATCAGCCTGAACCCTGCCTTTGGCAATGTCTGCGGTTATACCCAGCTTGATCTGGAGACCACTTTTGCCCCATATCTCGAAGGGGTGGATATGGAACAGGTCAAAAGCTGGTACAACGGGTATAACTTTTTGGGTGATAGTGTTTATAACCCTTACGATATCCTGCTGTTTATCAAGAATCAGTGTGTGTTCAAAAACTATTGGTTCGAGACAGGAACGCCAACGTTTCTCATTGATCTTATCAAAAAGAACAATTATTTTATCCCCAGGTTTAATGGGTTACAAGTTAATGAGCCTCTGGTCAACAGCTTTGATATTGAAAATCTTGCTTTGGAGACCATTCTGTTCCAGACTGGTTATTTGACCATCAAGCGCTTGATACAGGAGGATATGGAAGTGGTATACGAGTTGGGATTTCCCAACAGGGAGGTGCAGATCAGTTTCAACAGATATATTTTGCAATCGATGACGAGCGGATTGGAACAAGTGACGATCCGACGTGAGCTGCTTGCTTTCATGAAGAGTGGTGACTTTGGAGCTTTTGAACCCGTTATCAAACGCCTTTTTGCCAGTATCGCCTATAATAATTACACCAACAACGACATTGAGAGGTACGAGGGCTTTTACGCCAGCGTGCTCTATGCTTATTTTTCCAGTATCGGGGTGGAGATCATCGCCGAGGATGTGAGCAACAAGGGCAGAGTTGATTTGACCATAAAGGCCGGTGGAAGAGTTTTTCTCTTTGAATTCAAGGTGACCGACGGGGAGCCACTTGAGCAGATCAGGAAGATGAAGTATTACGAGAAGTATGACGGTGAACGCTATCTGATTGGCATTGTCTTTGACCCTAAAGCAAGAAACGTCAGCAAGTTTGAGTGGGAGAAGGTAGCGCTGGAAGTTCTTCAGGCGCGTTAACATCGCCTTTGTGCGTTTATGCCAAAACTCCAGTTCATCATCAAAAAAAACAGTGCGAAAATGTTTTGCCAGCACTGACTCGACAGCACTTAAAATTTACTTGAGCAAAATATAATTATTTTTCTGCCGTAAACACTCTTGATGGTGCCATTCAGACCAGAAACAAAAATGGCCTGACCAGTACCAGGATGCGACTGAGTTCATCTTCATTATGCTTCAACAGCTCGTCCATCCACAACTCGCTTTTGGTCTCAGGACAACCCTCTGCAAGAGTTTCGCCAATTTTCTCAAAACTCATTCTGCTTTTGGCCTTCAACTTCTCTGGTTCAGACAGCACTCCAAGAACAAACACCCTGTTTTTCAGATCATCCGGAATCTCGCCGGTCACCTTATGCAACCGATCTTCGTGAGAACTCCCTTCGTAACAGTCAAAATCAATCAACAAGATGGCCACACACGCTCTATATTTTCGCATTTCTGGAACAAGTTGATCCAGAAACTTCGAGACTACCTTTCGCCAGCCTCCCGCATATTTGTCAATGATAATCGAACGGGCGTTAATGTTCAGGGAAAGAAGGAAGCCATTTGCTATTTTTTCGTTAGCCTCATCTTCAGGTAAAACAATAATATGCGACTTTTCCCTGTTTCCACTCATAGCTCAATATCTCCACGAATCAGGGATTCTGCAGCATTACCGTTAAAAGGTATATCGCTGAGCAGCCTGATCAAAGTTGGCTCCAGATGGCTCTTACGGTCGAGAGCAAAGATATTGTCATTCGAAAACTTGCGGATAGCCTCTTCATTGTGCGAAGTAACCAGAATTTGGCCACTGCACTTAAATGACCGGCGCAATGCTACAATAAAATGCCCAACCTCTGACAATGAAAGATAGTTGTCTGGTTCGTCCCAGAAGCAGAAAAGCGGGCCGTAAAATTTATTGGCAGCAAGCACAACTGAACAGAGAAAAAAGGATTTTTCGCCGTCGGATAAGTCTTTAAAGTCAAGTTTAAGTGTTGCATTGTTTGCTTCAAATTGCACAACCATACTTTTAGCATCTTCGCCAATCACCTTGTTCTGAATATCCTTGATATCAGGCATCACTTCACGGAGATATTTATCAAGCTCAGTATATGCGGCTGGATAAAAACTGAGCAATCCGGAAAACCACTCTCCGAAGTTTGATCCATCACGTTGAGCCTGAAAGGTTTCGCCGTTCGACTTTCCGGTCATGAAACTTGGAATCGGGGCTAAAATAATCATGTTGGCAAGCCATGTTCTGAAAATACGTAACGGATCAGTTTCTGAATTTTCCTGAATTACCGGAAGGGCAACAAGATGCCAGTCAACTGAAAACTGAGAATCATGGTTTTCAGAAGCTTTAAAAACAGTAACGTGAGCCTCTTTTCGGAGATAAACAGGCTTTTCTGAAACAATCAGTTGCTCTTCAAGAACGCGTAGCTCTTTGAATGTATCTGGCAAATCAAAAGCAAGTGCATATTTGTATAATTTCTCGCCAAGCAAAAGTTCTATTTCAAAACGCATCGGTACATCAGACCTTCCACGTGAAAAATCCTTTGACTGAACAAGCTCTTTTACTCTGTTTACGCCACGCCCGATAGATTGAAAGATCTCCAACACATACGATACTGTGGATTTACCTGAACCGTTTTTTCCGATCAAAAGAGCGGACTGGAACTCCTTTAAATTCAGCTCAAAATTTTCCAGACATCTGTAGTTGTGTACGTAAAGTCTCTGAATCATCGCAAAGCAATTTTCTATTAATCAAGCAACAAACCTCAAGTAGCCGCATAGGTTAAGTTAAGGAAACTCACCCTTGTGAAGCAACCTCAACCCGTGAGCGACCCAGCGCTTTTTCGAGTTGCGTACTTGCCACAAGATAGTCGTATACCGCCTGCAGATAGTTGGTTTTAGCCTTGTTGAGCTGAAGTTCGGCATCCGTCAACTCAAGACGGGAACCAATGCCCTCCCTGAAACGGAGGAGTGATATGGTATAACTCCGCTCTGCAACGCTTATGGTTTTGCTTTGTACCTCAATTCTTTTTTGCGACTCCCTGAAATTGAGAATCCTTATCTCAACTTCAGCCCTGATATTGGCCTTCAGCTCTTCAACCCTTGTACGGGTCTGCAGTTGTGCTATCCTGGCCTGCTCAATCTGAGAGCTTGTGCGGAAGCCAGTAAAAAGAGGAAGGGTAAACTGAAGACCTACGGAAGAGGAGGCTGGCCAGACTGAATCAGCGTAGCGTATAGTATCATTGAATGCCGTTTGAGACTCCAGCTTACCGAATGCCGAGATCACAGGAAAACCCTCGGCACGTACAGCACTGATTTTTTCGCCTTCCGCCTTGACTTGAAGTTCAAGCAGACGAAGATCGGGCCTTGCATCAAGCGCCTCGCGATATGCCGCAACAATATCAAGCGGATAGGTGGCCAAAGAGAGCCCCAGTTTTCCGCCGAGCACAACACTGCTATCGGCCGATATGCCCATTGCGTTTTTCAGTTTTGTCATAGTCGTCACCACCCGGTTCTCGGCCTGTAAAAGATCGGGACGAAGATTTTCAACCGAAAGAAAAGCCTTGAGGGTATCAATATCAGCGACCACACCCTGCTGGAACATGGCGCGGGTATCCTTTCTGGATTGTTCCCAGCGGGCAATGCTCTGTTCAATCAGCTTCAACTGCTCTTTTGAGATAAGTGCATCGAAATAAGAGATCTTGATATCGGCAACAACCGCCGCCTCGGTCGTGCGGTAAGCCTCTTCACTCATCTTGCGAACAATGCCCGCAGCCTTTATGCCGGCAATGGCCGACATATTGAAGAGTGGTTGACGCACATCAAGAGAGGCGTGCCCGGCATTATCGGAACTTGTTTCAAGCTTGGTGGGAAGTCCTTGGCCTGGAGGAAAAAGCAGAACGGAGGGCTTCAGCGTGCGGGTATAGGTAAAAGAGGTCGAAACCTGAGGCAGCACGCCCGACCATGTCTCCCTGATTTTCTGGCGTGCCATATCACGGTCAAGGCGCGCAATTTCAAGCTTACGACTTTTTTCGAGCCCGATACGCACCGCATCGTCAAGCGAAATTGAGCCTGTTTCCCCCCAGGCAGTTACAGCAGGAAGTACAAGCACAAGGAACATCAGCAACAACAATATCGGTCTTATCCTGTTCATAAAAGAGTCTGTCTTGATGAAAAAAACAATATACAAAGAGCAATCCGGTTTCGTAACAATCAGGGCTCGTAGCGCTCACTCCACAATTGGCTCAAACGCTCTTTGAGATACTTTTCGCGTCCTTCATCTCCGGGACGGTAAAATGCGGCGCTCTTCATGCCGTCAGGGAAGTAGTGCTGCCGTACAAAATGAGCGGGATAAGTGTGAGGGTATTGGTATCCAGCGCCATACCCTTCCGATTTCATCAGTTTGGTCGGTGCATTGCGTAAATGAAGGGGAACAGGCAGTTCATGGCTCGATTTGGTGAAGCTCATCGCCTCATTAATTCCTTGGTAGCTTGCGTTTGATTTTGGGGCAGAAGCGAGGTAGGTGACACCCTGAGCAAGATTGATGCGTGCTTCGGGCATTCCGATCATGGCTACCGCCTGAAAGACCGAAATGGCAAGCGTTATAGCATAGGGATCAGCATTGCCGATATCCTCGCTTGCAAAGATGACCATCCGCCGTGCAATGAATTTTGGGTCTTCCCCCCCTTCAATCATACGGGCAAGCCAGTAGAGTGCGGCATCAGGATCGGAACCGCGCATGGATTTAATAAAGGCAGAGATGATGTCGTAATGGTTCTCCCCTCCCTTGTCGTAGATCGGTGCCTTGTACTGCAGGGCACGCTCAAGCAGCTCCCGGTTCAGCACCATTTTAGACACACCTTCTGGCAAAAGGGCAATAGCCGCTTCGACCGCATTCAGAGCCTTGCGTGCATCGCCCCCGGAAAACTGCAACAGAAAATCAGTATCTGCAATCTCAATGGAGAGCTCCTTTAAGAGGCGATCCTCCTTCAGGGCGCGCTGAATCACCTGCTCGATAGCCTCCGGCCCGAGAGGCTTGAGAATATAGACCTGCATCCGGCTCAAAAGGGCACCATTCACCTCAAAAGAAGGGTTTTCGGTCGTTGCCCCCACCAGAACAATGAGCCCCTGTTCAATGGCATGAAGCAGTGTATCCTGTTGTGCCTTGTTGAAGCGGTGAATTTCGTCAATAAAAAGAATTGTCCTCTGGCCTGCACGCCTCGCTTTTTCGGCATGTTCAAGTGCCTTGCGCACCTCCTTCACCCCCGAATCGATGGCTGAGAGTTGATCAAAGGAGTATGCCAGCGATGTAGCGCAAATTTCAGCAAGGGTAGTTTTACCGGAACCAGGAGGGCCCCAGAAGATCATTGACGGCATCTGACCGCCAACAAGAAACTTCCGGAGCGGCCCTTTTGGCCCCACCAGATGCTCCTGCCCGGCCACATCATCAAGGGTACGCGGACGAACCCGTTCAGCAAGAGGCTGAAAATAATCGCCTACAGAAGGAGTGACGGAAAAGCCGAAAAGGTCGGACTGTATGTTGTCGATACCGGCCATCTAAAATCCCTGCTCCCTGAGCCACCCCGCATCAATTTTTGAACCGACCGCTACTGGAGAGGAGGGATGAGCCAGTTGACGTGCCACATATTTACCAAGAATATCGAACTCAAGATTCACCCGGCTACCCGCATTGAGCTCATTGATGGTGGTATGGGCAAAGGTATAGGGAATGACCGCCACGGCAAAAAGTTGCGTTTCAAGCTTTGCAACAGTCAAGCTGATGCCATCAATCGTTATCGAACCGGCAGAGACGATAAAGGGATTGAAAGCATCAGAAAAGGCTATCCAGAGTTCCCGGCTGGAACCCAGCTCTTTTACCTCCTGCACTACGGCGGCGCAATCAACATGCCCAAGCACAAAATGGCCGCCGAGGCGGTCAAGGGGACGAACCGCCCGTTCAAGGTTCACGAGCGCTCCATGACGAAGCGACCCGAGCGTTGTTTTTAAAAGCGTCTCCTCGACCGTATCGACCTCAAACCACCCGTCACCAAGAGCGACAACAGTCTGGCAAGCGCCGCTGATACTCACACTCTCGTCGACCGAAAGGTCGGTGAACTCTGCCGCGTTGGCGAACTGCACCCTGAGCCGCAAGCCGCCCTGACGCCGCGCCACTCCCGCCACCCGGCCAACATCCTTGATAATTCCTGTAAACATTGTTCCTTATGCAAGTACCTTGAGTGCTGCGCTGTAATCAGGCTCTTCAACAATTTCAGCAACCTGCTCGGTGTAGCTCACAATCCCGTCGGCATCAATGATAACAATGGCACGCGAAAGAAGTCCCTTGAGAGGGCCGGAAGCGATGGTTACACCATAATCCAGACCGAACTGGGGATCACGGAAAACGGAGAGCGAAACCACATTCTTTAACCCTTCGGTTTCACAAAAACGGCTCTGCGCAAAAGGCAAGTCGGCGGAAATACAGAGCACAACGGTGTTGTCGAGAGATGCTGCCTCCTGATTGAATCGTCTGACTGAAGTGGCGCAAACTGGTGTATCGAGGCTCGGAAAGATGTTAAGAACCAATCGTTTGCTTGCAAAATCAGCAGGTCCCGCCTCAGAGAGATCGGTTTTCACCAGACAGAAAAAAGGAGCTTCTGAACCTTTGGCGGGAAGAGAGCCAACGGTTTCAACGGGAGTGCCCTTGAAGGTGATCTGTGCCATAAAAAAAATAGTTTCAGGTTAAAAAAAATGCTGGTAACGCCTTTCAATCCCACGGCCCGGTGCCACGGGCAAGATTGAAGCGTCCGGCACCAAAAAAGAAAACGGCAAGTGAACCAAAAAAATAAAACGCCTGAAGTTCAAGAGCATATCCACCATGCAGCGACAGCGAAAAAAACTCCTTGGTATGAACAAGAAAAATTGCCATCAGCATGACAAAACACTGAATCAGGGCTGCCTGACGAGTATAAAACCCCAGTATCATAAAAAAAGGAGCCAGAAGTTCACCGACAAGCACCAAATGTGAAAAATATCCGGGAAACCCTGCTTTGACAAGCATCTGCTCCACAAAACCATAGCCGTGCTGAAGCTTGTCTATTCCATGAAATAGCAGCAGTGTCCCAACCAAAAGCCGCAAAATCAGCTTTCCAAGATCACTGTTATTGACAAAACGGTCAACCATAAGAAGCCTCCTTTTTGGATATTTCTTAGCCATCATACACCCCGTTTTATGTTATCTCTTTTCCTGATTACGACTCCCCAATTCAAGCTTCAACATAAGCCTCAAGAAGCAGATCATGGCCAAAAAACTGCGGAACCCCGAAAGAGAAATTCACCGCCTGACCAGGCATATTGACACCAAGAGGCGCAAACGCACTCAACGCATCACCACCGAACAACTTTGGTGCCACAAATATAAGTAATTTATCGACAAGCTCTTCACGAATGAGTGACGCGGACAACCGGCTTCCTCCCTCAACCAGCACAGAGAGCACCTGCCGTTGATGCAACTCCACAAGCACCTGCCGCAAATCAAGCCTCCCGGCGTGTTCATCGACAAAAAACACCGTCACCCCTCTCTCCCTTAAAAGCGCCGCTTTCGGTGAACCGGAAAATACAGATGAAGCCGCAACAAGAGTTGGCGCCTCAGAGTCAAAAATTTTCGACTCAATTGGCAGACTCAACCTGCAATCAAGCACAACCCTGAGCGGATTGCGTCCCGAACAGTGCCTGACGGTAAGCTGAGCATCATCGGCACGAACCGTCGCCTCGCCGACCATCACCGCATCATAGATACTCCTGAGGCGATGCACCTCGCTTCGCGACTCCTGACCAGTAATCCAGCGGGAGGCCCCAAGCGAAGTTGCAATTTTGCCATCAAGCGTTTGGGCCAGCTTCAGGGTAACAAAAGGAAGCCCGGCAGTGTGACTTTTGATGAAGGCCTCATTACACTTCAAGCACTCAGCCTCAAGCACCCCTTCCGTCACCATAACACCGGCGGCTTGAAGCTTTGCAATCCCCTTGCCAGCAACCTCACTATGGGGATCACGGCAACCAATGACAACGCGGGGTATTCGCTTTTCAACAACCAAATCGCTGCAAGGGGGAGTTTTACCAAAATGGGCACAGGGCTCAAGCGTCACGTAGAGCGTCGAACGGCAAAGCAGCGCCTCATCAGCCACTGAAGCGATGGCATGTACTTCAGCGTGAGGTCCGCCAAACTGCTCATGATACCCTTCGCCAATAACTTGACCGTCACACACAAGAATTGCGCCCACCATGGGGTTTGGGCTCACTCTTCCCGCCCCCAGTGCTGCCAGCTCAAGGGCGCGCCTCATAAAGAAAAAATCATCACGCTGCTCCATCCGCCGT
>CAIXCO010000075.1 GCA_903917955.1 uncultured Chlorobiaceae bacterium
CGTGCCATCAACCCGCACATCAACACCGAAGAGTACATCCGTCCTGTTTTCAACTACTACAACCGGTTCGGAAGTACAAAATATGTCAGTGGCAATACCTCCAAAGAGGTATACCGTGCCACAAAAAGCCATGTCAACTATGTCGCCATGGACAGCGGCTGGGAAGGTATTGCTGCCAAAACCCTCGAAGAGCTGCCGCAGGTTATCAGCTATGTCAAGAACCAGTTCCTCGGCTTTACCGTGCCTTACGTCAAGGAGGGTCAGGATAAGCAGTACTATCCTGACTTTATCGCCCTGATAGCAACTCCGGCAGGTGAACCGCTCAACCTCATGATTGAAATCAGCGGCATGAGCAAAGACAAGGCAGAAAAGAGATGGTTTGTCGAAAACCGCTGGCTTCCTGCAGTCAACGCCGTACATGAAAAGTACGAATTTGGCCGCTGGCACTTCATTGAGGTAGCCAACGACATCCGCGACATCAGGACACAGTTGCTCAATAAAATCCAGAAAATAAACTTATAGGTTGATTTTTATGAAGCTGGTTCGTATTATTACCGACAGGGTTACCGGTGGAGGTTTGTACGCAATCCGGTTTGCTGCAGGCCAGCCTGACGAGTTTGAGCGGCTTTTTGACCCTTCGAGACCAAACTGATTTTGAATATCTGGAGATATGAACCGATGACCATAAGCAACATGAAAGAAAAAATTGATAACCTCCTGTCAAAAGAACCTTCGCGCTGGATGGAAAAAGCGTTACGCGATGAGGCAAATGAGGCATGGCTCGATAGGTCTTCCAATATTGCACTGCGTATTCTTGGTGCTTTACAGCTCAACGGAATGTCGCAGAAAGAGCTTGCCACAAAAACAGGAGTCAGCCCTCAGCAGGTAAGCAAATTGCTCAAGGGGAATGAAAATCTTACTCTCGAAACCATAGCAAAGCTTGAGGCTGCCCTTGGTATCGTACTCATTGCAATACCCGAAAGCGTTATCGGGAGTGAAGCCGCATTGAGTACAACACAAAGGCAAAAAAAATCTGCATCAAGGATCAGGGAAACAAAAACATTGCTATCCGCTCCTCAAGGCCATGCAGCAGAAAAAGTCCGCGAAACCGGGTCAGGTTATGGAACAAAGGCAAGGAAAAAGGTAACCAGCAAGAAGCATAAAGCCGCCTTGAAAGAGTGCATTTCATCAGAGAATCAACATCGAAATAATGCCCGAAAAAATCTCATCCATAAAGCATAAAAGCGAAAGCCGTGCCCATATCCCGTCAAAAGAGGAAGCAGGCTACGAAGATGCCAGCCCGAAAGTGCTTGGCGGCAAGCCTGTGCTTGAACTGCCGAAAAACCCGGTGGTGCATCGCGGCCAGGACCCGGAACTCTTCTGGATGAACAAGTATGGCACTGACGATATCGATGATCTTCTGAAAGTTGATATCCGCTCGCTCTACCGTCACGAGCACATCGCTCCTGAAAAGCTCATTGCCGGTCTGCACCGCGTGGTGGAAGAGAAGAACCCCCTCGACCAGATGGATCTCTTTTCGACGAACGAGCTCTTCGGCAACGCGCTTGAAAAGGATGAACTGCAAAAGGTGTCGGAATACTACAGCCACCATGACGGCTGGACAAACCGGCTGATACAGGGCGACAGCCACCTCGTCATGGCAAGCCTGCTGGAACGTGAAGGGATGGCCGGGCAGGTGCAGACGATCTACATCGACCCACCCTATGGCATCAAATACAACAGCAACTGGCAGATGAAGCTCAACGACCGAAACGTCAAGGACGGCAGCGACGAGCACTTGACAGGGGAGCCGGAGATGATCAAGGCTTTCCGCGACACCTGGGAGCTTGGTATTCACAGCTATCTCACCTATCTGCGTGACCGGCTGCTGATTGCCCGTGAACTGCTCACCGAAAGCGGCTCATGCTTTGTGCAGATTTCCGATGAAAATGTGCATCTCGTCAGGTGTCTGATGGATGAGGTGTTCGGGAGTGAGAATTTTGTAAGCCTGATAAATGTATTGAAAACAGCAGGAAAGGGGAGCCGTTATCTTGATCCGATTTCAGATTATTTGATCCTGTATGCAAAAAACAGTGAGGTGTTGAAGTATCGGCAAATATTTCAGCTAAAAGGATTTGGCTCGGAAAAAGCTTCGGAATACAAATATGTCATGTTCTCGGATGGAGATTCAAGGCCGCTTTCTAAAACAGAGATAGAGGAGTTGACAATTCCGGAAAACGGCAAATTATTTAGACCTTCAGCGTTAACATCACAAACCGGTAGCAATTCGACAATATTTGATTTTGAGTTGGCAGGGAAAACGTACAGACCAAGTACAGGCGGCTGGAAAACAAACATGGAAGGTTTATCAAATCTTGCCAAGAAACAACGATTAATACCAAGAAAAACATCACTCTCATACATTCGATACCTTGATGATTTTCCGGTGACACCTGTATCCAATTTATGGGATGATGTTCGATGGGGTTTTGATGCAACTGAAAAAAGCTATGTCGTTCAGACTAACGTCAGGGTTCTTCAGCGCTGCATCCTCATGACGAAATCTGCCGGAGTGAAAAACGGCATCAAAAACGAGCAGGCGCTCTTTATTCGTATTGAGCGCCTTGTAAGCTCCACCCTTCATGCTGAAGGATTTTACCAGACATCGGAAGGTGAAAAGAAAGCCTACTTCCACATCGGCCCAAAATTCGGTACCGTCAGCAAACACGCCGTCAACGAAGCCGTCAAAGAGTGCCGCCAGCGCGGCGACGCCAACTGGCTCATCATCCTCGGCTTCAGCTTTGAAAGCGACATCACGAGCAGCACCCAGACCACCAGCATGGGCACCTTCGAAGTCACCAAAGCCCGAATGCACGACGACGAAGCCTTCGACCGCCTCTACGGCTTCATTTCACACCCAATACAGGTAAAACAAGGCCAGAAAATAGCCATCAGAGTTATCAGCCAATTCGGAGAAGAGAGTATGAAGGTGATAACTGTAAGCGATTAACAAAAATTCGCTCGTCAAAAGTTTACTCTCTCTTTTTCGTTATCTTCTGTA
>CAIXCO010000076.1 GCA_903917955.1 uncultured Chlorobiaceae bacterium
AATGAGCACTGCACGATTTCAACAAATTTTGTCAAGGAGGGTCATTGTCCTTATGTTTCAAAGCCTCATGGATATGAGCACTGGGTTGGGTAGAAGGTCTCCTTCTGTTGTAACGACCGTTTGACCAACTGAAAAGGTTGGTCACGCGGGGTTTGTTGTGGCAGTTAGGGCTCGAGTCTTAGCCATCTCGCCAGCCATGTCGGACGATGCGGAAGAGAAGACTCCTGCGTCAGCATTTTCCCTGCATAATTCAGTTGTCTTTTTATTATCTTTTTTTGTATAGGATACTTGTGATTACAGACTTATTGCTTACCGTTACGACAACGCCAATAATATGACAATTATAAAAAAAATAACAGCTTACGATATCGCAAGGTACTTTATTACTTGCGGCATAGATTCTGAAGAAGAGGGGATTTCAAACCTGAAGCTCCAAAAACTTGTCTACTATGCACAAGGCTATCACCTCGCCATGTATGATTTCCCGTTTTTTGATGAACCAATTCAGGCATGGCGGCATGGCCCTGTATGTCCTGATGTGTACCAAAAATATAAAAGCTATGGAGCACGTCCCATAACAGAGCACAACGATGAAGATTTCACAAAAACCTTCACCAAAGATCATCTGGATTTGCTCGATGAAGTCTATTCTGTTTTTGGTCAATTTGCAGCCTGGAAGTTACGCGACATGACCCACGAAGAAGAGCCTTGGAAAAACCATGAAGCACTGGCTGAAGAAATTCCACAGGAAGAGATGAGGCTTTACTTTAAAACGCGGCTCAACTGACTTTTTGATGGGTAAAGGTCAAAATAGAAGTAAGATCAAAGCGCCCGAAGCCAATAAGGGCGCTCATTTGATAGCACTTAAAACACAGGATTATAATAAAATACCGGTTATTTTCTCTCTTAGGCACATTCAAAACGGCAAATACTGCTTCTCTCAATTAGATCAGAAACAAAAGAGCGATTTTGCCGAAGCACTTTTCAGGCGTAAAGATTTTACGTGGAATGATTATCACCAAATTCCAAAAGAATCGCTTGGGTATGAACTTCTTCCTTTTTGTTGCCTTAAAATAGCCTCAAAGCCAATATGTGTCACTGAAGACCTTGACAAAGTTATTGTTATTCGATTTTCAGGCAATGATGGCCGAATCGTCGGCTTTAGAGAAAAAAATATCTATTACGTTCTCTGGGTTGATTGCTGTTTTGAGCTCTATGATCATGGTTCTTAGACGGCAACGCCTTTTCCTTGATTCCCCGACGCTCTCTTTTTCAATATTGTTTACTTCTTGAACACCCCAGCACCGTTTTTCTCAACCTTGTCACATAATTGTCAAACGTTTATAACCTTGTCGATATTGTGGGCTCTCTCAAGGATCAGATGCGCATTGATCTGATTAGTCTAAAAAATGTCAGGCAAACACAACTGCAATTTCATTAGGAGGTTTTATGGGACTACTGGATGGTGTACTTGGTAACGCATCTAAAATCGACCCCGCAAAAATTCAACAGGAATTTAGCCGGATTCTTGCGCCGGGAGAACGTGTTGAGCATGCGTATCAACTCATTCGTGACTATTTTGTTTTTACCGACAAACGCTTCGTCTTGGTCGAAAAGCAAGGATTGACGGGGAGCAAAGTTGAGTATCACTCAATTCCATACAAGAGCATTACGCACTTTAGTGTTGAGACTGCTGGCACATTTGATTTAGATGCTGAACTAAAAATCTGGATTTCGAGCACCGCCGAGCCAATTCAAAAGCAATTCAATAAAAAACTAAGCATCTATGAAGTGCAAAGCGTTCTTGCGAGCTATGTCCTCAAATAGCTCGCCTAACCCGGCAGACCACATGGACGCTGCACCATAAAGTCGCGTAGCGCCAGTGACTTCTACGTTAGGCGTATATCAGCCAAGCACAGCAATTTTTTTCAAAAATATATCTGACGACAGTCTGACTGGCTTTTTCCGAAAAGAGTTTGCGAAAAATGGCAAACCATAGCCGCCAGCCTACCCAACGTCACAGTATCCACCATCCCCGAAAAACAAGCCACCCACGCCGCAAAGGCGTTCGCACCCTTGAACCCGACCGCATCGCATCGTAAAGCGAGGTAGCCAGCCTTGAAGCGGTAGAGTAGCACAGTGGCAACACGAGAGTAGCTCTCTTCATAGCGCTAAAGAACCGGTGCGCAAAGTGATGCCCGCTCGCTTTAGCTCTTTTCAGAATCCAAAAGCAGTTTTGGGGCAATTTGTATGGGCAGTGAAAAGGTAAATGTTGTACCTCCCTCAGAAGACGAGTCTACCGAAAAGGTTCCCTGATATGTTTTGACGATAATCTCATGGCTGATACTCAAACCAAGACCAGTTCCTTTGCCTTGCTCTTTGGTGGTAAAAAAGGGGTCAAAAATTTTCTTTTGTATCTCTTCAGAAATTCCCGGGCCATCATCAGTGATCGAGAAAAAGATGTTTTCCGGCGTAGCCCATGTTTTGATTGCTATCAGCCCTGAACCGTTTCGACTTTGTGAACGGATCGCATGGCTTGAGTTGATGACAAGGTTGAGCACCACTTGATTGATTTGTGAGGGATCGCAAAAGAGGGGTGGAAGCTCTCCCAGCGTTAAGGCAATAGTAGCAATGTCACCGTATTCATGTTTTGCAATAACGAGGGCTTCATGAACCACCTTGTTAAGATCAAGTGCACTGATATTCTTCAGCACATTCTTGAAAGAATAGCTCTTCATGCTGCGGGTTATGGTAGTAATTCGTTCAATTCCGTTTTTTGAGTTTTCAAGCGTTGCAGGAATGCTTTTAAGCAGTTGGTCAATCTGAAGCTCTTGCTCTTTTTTACGGAGTCGCTCTACCTCCTCGCTGTCAACATTGCCAGCGGCTACTTTATCAATTATTCGGCGGTATTGGTTCACAATCTGACAAAGATCGTCAAAATCATCCTCAAGGTTATATTCGTTGAGGGTGATGTAGTTGAGTGGGTTATTGATTTCGTGCGCAATTCCCGCCGAAAGTTGCCCAATCATCTCCATCTTCATCGCTTGCTGAAGCTGTGCGTGCATTTTTTCTTGTTCTTCCTCAGCAATCTTTTTTGCAACAATATCCCATGCCTGATTGGCAAGAAGCTCTACCCACTCAATATCTTTCTGCTCGTAATCAGTCATTTTGTTGCCGACTCCTATAATGGCCACGATTTTCGCGTCACGAATAATCGGAATCACCAGTTCCCGCGTGACTTCGGCATGGCCTTCCGGCATACCCTTGCGATGTTTGAGTGAAGGATAATCATTATGAATAATGGCTTTGCGTTCCCGCAGGGCATCTGCCCATACACCCGCCTTGTCTACCGGATAGTGCTGCCCCTTGCCTTCAGCCTTGCACATATTCGCCAAGGTATTGGTGGAAACCGTTTGCAGTAACAATGAATTTTGATCTTCAGCCACAAAGAAAAGAAAGCCTATGCAGCTTCCCGTGAGCAGTTCTGCCTCATCAAGCGTTGTTCTCAGCAGTTGCTCTACGGTCTCAGTCTCTGCATTCAAAAGCAGACGAAGCCGGAATGCATTAATCTGTTCGTAGCGCTTTTGCTCAGTAACATCAAAAAGGATTGCATAGAGTAATTCTTTCTCCTCAGCCACTATTTTTGTAGCGAACACTTCAACATCATGCACTGTGCCACTTTTTTTGATATCACGAAATGAAAACTTTCCCAGCCCTGCTGATTTGGTTTTTTCAAGATTGCGCTTGATCTCTTCAGAGGGAGTTGTGGGGTTTATGTGCGCTATGCTCATCTTTTTCAAGTCATCAACTGACCATCCATAAAAGTCTGCTGCCGAAGAATTAGCATCAACAATAGTGCCTGTGTTGGGATCAACAAGAAGTATGGTTGCGGGATTGGCTTCAAAGAAGGTTCTGAACTTGGCCTCGTTTTTTCTGAGCGCATCACCCTTTCGAAGCATCTTGATACCAAAAGCAAGATTATCTGCAATTGAAGTGAGCTGCAAGGTCTCGCCAGTATGAAAGGCGTCTGGCTGTTCCGAATAAATGGTCAATGCCCCAACCACACGGTTGTCGATCGATAAGGGTAACCCCAGAATAGCAGCATACCCGTTTTTTATTGCCCGATTACGCCATAAATCAAACTGTGGATCAGTCAGAATATGATTCATAGAAAACGGTTGCCCCGTACGTACTGCCGTTCCTGCAGGCCCCTGCCCATACTTGTTACCACCCCAGGATATGGTAATCGACTCAAAATAATCACCAGTACTGCCTGCCGAGGCCACAAGTGGCAAGCTTTTTACCTCATCATCAACGGCAAAACCAACCCACGCCATCCTGTACCCCCCCGACTCAACAATGATGCTGCAAATTTGTTGCAGCAATTCATGCTCATCTTCTGCATGAATCAGCGCTTTATTGCACTGGTCACTCACCATAAGGACATGATTCAGCCGCTCAAGTTCCGCCTCTGCCAGTTTGCGTTCCGTGATATCAAGGATAATGGCGTGTATAACAGGCTTCCCGTCGATCTCTATCCTGTTACGGTATATCTCTACATCACGAATGGAGCCGTCAGCCCTTCTGTGGCGCCCTGTGAAGGTATTGTGTTCTCTTGACTTTACTGTTTGCAGGCTTTTTTCAATCTCTGCCTGCGAAAGCGTATTGATATCACGGGTATACATCTGCTTGAGCTCCTCAACGCTCCATCCATACCACTCTGCGGCTGTTTTATTGACATCGAGTACCTTTCCAGTATCTGCGTCGAGTAAAGCCTGTATTGCTGAATGGCTGTTGAACAGCGTTCTGAACTGCTTCTCACTTTTCAGTAATGCCTCTTTAGCTTCAAACAAGCATCTGCACTCTGCTTCTCTCGTTTTCAGAGCGTCTAAAGCCTGCCGGGTATCGCTGATATCGGTGAGCGAGAGGCGGCACTCAAGCAGATTATCAGTGATGATGGCGTCTAACCGAAGCGTTTGCTGGAGTTTGTTGGGATTATTTGTGGTGCCATTCTTTTTAATCATAATCTCACAGTGTTCCTGCGTTCTGCTCAGGAACACCCTGTCTACCATGCTTTTAAATACCGTGAGG
>CAIXCO010000077.1 GCA_903917955.1 uncultured Chlorobiaceae bacterium
ACCGTTGAGTTTTTTGCTGAAAATCGGCACGCCAATAACCGGCAGAACGGTCATGGCCGCAGTAACGCCCGGCAAATGCGCCGCTCCGCCAGCTCCGGCGATAATGACCTTCAAGCCGCGCTCAATGGCTGACGTGGCATACTCTTCAAGGTCATGCGGTGTCCGGTGTGCTGAAATCACAGAGATCTCGGAGGCAATACCAAACTCCTCACAGACCAGTGAGGCCTCCCTCATAATCTCAAAATCCGAATCTGAACCCATGAGAATGCCGACCACCGCCCCCTTACTATCTGATCCTGTCTCTTTCATATAAAAAAAAATATCAATAAGATTTACCAAAAAAGCCCCAAAGGGGTGAAATCCCATAAGCCCAGGGTGAAAGCCCTGTGGCGCTGACACGCAACGATTTCACACAGGGTATGAGCATAACGATTTATGAAATTGCCGAGTTTTATGTATTTTCACGAGAGTTAATTTAAAAAAATAATACTTGTAGAGGAAGATAACAATGGCAACTAATCTCGCAGTAAAGTACAGCAATCCCGGCCCCCGTTACACCAGTTATCCCACCATTCCCTCATGGAGCACCGATGGTGTTACCCAGGAGCAGTGGAAAGAGGCGATGGTCAAAGGTTTTAATGACAGCAACGAGACCACCGGAATAAGTCTGTACATTCACATTCCCTACTGTGAGAACCACTGTTACTTCTGTGGCTGCAACGCTCACCGCACCCAGGATCACTCCTACGAAATACCTTATATTGAGGCACTCCTCAAAGAGTGGCAGATGTATATTGATGTTTTTCCCGGTCGCCTCAACGTCAAGGAGCTGCACATCGGCGGCGGCACCCCAACATTCTTCAGCCCTGAAAATCTTGTCAGGCTCATCAATGGAATTTGCAAGGATGTCAACAAGATGGACAACTACATGTTCAGCTTTGAGACCAACCCCAAGTCAACCTCAAAAGAGCACCTCGAAGCGCTCTACAGTGTCGGCTTCCGCCGCATGAGCTTCGGTATACAGGATTTTGACCCGATTGTACAGCAGGAGATCAACCGTCTTCAGTCATTTGAACTGGTCAAAGAAAAGGTTGACCTGGCTCGCGAAATCGGTTTTACCTCAGTCAATTTTGACCTTGTCTACGGCCTGCCCAAGCAGACCATGGCCACCATCACCGATACCATCCAGAAGGTGATGGAGCTGAAACCCGACCGCCTTGCCTTCTACGCCTACGGCCACAACCCGCACATGTACGAAGGGCAGCGGAAGTTCAAGGAGGAGGATTTGCCGGTTGGCGACGTCAAGCAGGAGCTCTACGACAAGGGAAGTGCCATGCTTGAATCCATCGGCTACCACGAAATTGGCATGGACCATTTCGCCATCGAAGGTGATGCGCTCTACATTGCCGCAAAAAACGGCACACTGCACCGTAACTTCATGGGCTATACCGAAAACACCACACAGATGATGCTGGCGATTGGCTCATCCTCCATCAGCGACACCTGGTACGCATTTGCCCAGAACGAGCGTGACGACGAATCCTATATAAAGGCCGTCAACGAAGGGCGCTTCCCGCTCCATCGCGGTCACCTCCTCACTGATGAAGATCTGGTGCTTCGCCGCCACATCCTCAACCTGATGTGCAAGCAGCAGACCTCATGGGAAGATCCCAAGCTCTACACCGACGAACTCGACATTGCCCTCTACCGCCTCGAAGACATGCAGAACGACGGCATCGTGGTTCTGGGCGACAAGAGCGTTCGGGTAACCGAAGAGGGCATACCGTTCCTTCGCAATATCTGTATGGCCTTCGACGCAAGGCTCTGGAGCTCCGACAGCCTTTCAAAGGCATACAACGTTTCGCGCGATATCCAGAAGACTTATATTGAAAAAGCCCGACTTGCAAAAGCTCAACAACTGGGTTAAATGATTTGACTTCAGTTGCAATGTATAAGGGGTGATTTCGGTCACCCTTTTTTTGTGAAAAATTATGACGAAAAAAATAAAAATAGGGTTTATCGGAAGCGGCTGGTCAAGAATTGCTCAGGCCCCCGCCTTTTCACTGATGGAAGATGTGGAGCTTGCCGCCGTGGCGAGCCCTACTGAGCAAAATCGCCAAAAGTTCATGCTGAGGTTCGATATCCAGAAGGGCTTTGCCGACTGGCGAGACATGCTGCAGTGCGACCTTGACCTGGTCTGTGTCACCACGCCGACTTACCTTCACAGGGAGATGGTCTGCGGAGTGCTCCAGAGCGGCAAAAGTGTGCTCTGCGAAAAACCCTTTGCGCTCAATGTTTCGGATGCTACCGACATGGTTGACGTTGCCGCCACAGCCCCCGGTTTTTCTCTCATCGACCATCAGCTCCGCTTTCATCCCGGCGTTCGCTGCATGAAACAGATGATTGAGAGCGGAGAGATTGGCAAAGTGTATGAAGTGCGCGCCGTTGTCAACCTTGCCTCCCGCAACCGTCCCGACATGCCCTGGTCATGGTGGTGTGACGCCGAAAAAGGGGGAGGAGCTCTCGGTGCCCTCGGTTCTCATCTCATTGACCTGAACCGCTTCCTCATTGGTGAAATTTCGAAGGTCTCCTGCAACCTTGGAACCAGCATTCCTTCTCGCCCCGACAAATCCGGTAAGCCATGCCGTGTCACCTCGGATGACCATTTCGCCATGATGATGAAGTTCGGCCCCTCATCAGTCGCCCTCGGAAGCTCTTCAATCATGCACGTCACCACCGTTGGCGCCTACACCTGG
>CAIXCO010000078.1 GCA_903917955.1 uncultured Chlorobiaceae bacterium
CTTCACCCGGGTTCCGATACCAAGCAGATCCGCAATGTTGGCTCCCCGATCAAGTACCGGCCTTAGAAGCGGAGAGGCCGCAGTCATGAGCGTGGTGACTCCCGGTCCGTGGCCAGCCTCAAGACAATCGCTGTGAACCACAATACCGATCGTGACCGCACCTTTACGGTAGGCTCTGCCATAACGGTTATCATGGTCCTGGAGGGCAACAAAATCGCCAAGACGAATCTTGTCGATTCCATACTCTCTGACGGCTTCAAGGTCACTGGTCATAATATCATAATCCCCTTTTGCCACATGGGCAGAACCGATGCCTGATCCCATGCAGAAGGCTGGGATAATGGTGGTCACTGGCACTTCAAGCACTCCACCCTCAACTTCCCGGATGTTCATGGCCACAAGCAGGGCTGGATCGAGGTTAAACAGTGTGATATCCGGATAATCCGTGAGCTTCATTCCCTGCCCTTTGCCCCGGATGATGATGGTATCGGTATAGAGCAGCTTCTCTTTGACATCACGCTCAAAATCGACAATGACATGCTCTGATCCTCCATGATGACCAATCACGCGACCTGTGGCACCTTTTGCCTCACCAGTGACAACGGTTGCAAGGTTGCCTGCGCATGAATAGATTTGCACTGCGACATTGGGATGCTCATAGGGTTTTTGGGTATCGGCGGTACAGCTTACGCCCGGCTCGATGTGGTCACCTTGCCAGCCGAATGCCGGATCACCAACCTGGACGTTCAGGGTAATACCGCCGATTGATGGAAGAAGAAAAGGGGTGCCTTGATGGTCAACCTCCCAGTTGCCACGGGTTTTTGGCTGTCCCGGCTGGCATTGCAGCAGAAACTCGACAAGACGCTCTTCATTGGTCTTCAGCATGTTTTTTTGTGATGGTGTTGATCTTGAAAAAATATCAGGGATGTGGTGCATCGAATCCCTGACGGACAAAAGCTCGCGCTTCGGGAAAAACAACCTCAACTGAACGGCGCAGACGATCAAGATGAAGCAAAATGGAGAGGGTACTGTCCTCCTGGTCGGGGTACTCTTTGTAGAGCAGGCTCCAGGCTGCAAGAGAACGATCAATGGCTATCAAGGCAACTTTGGCCGTACCAGAGGCGTCATCGCGGAGGTCGCGACCTGAAGCTGCCCCTTCGCTGAGACGACCCTCGACCGCACGGACAATTTTTGGATAGATAAAATAGTTGTAGTGACGGATAACCTGAATCGACTCTTCAAGAAAGAGCGGGGGGTGAGCCAGCAGAGACTCCTCGGCGTCAGGAAGCTCATCGGAGGCCGCAAACCATTCGTTAACCATGCCGGCATAGAGAAGGGCTGCGATCGCACAGGGGTGTTCGCGGGCATCGAGTTGGAGAGTCGCGGGGGGAACTGAAAGAGAGGTTTCTCGCTGCAACTCATCAGCTTCAATATCCCCCCTGGCGGCAATATCGCGGATAAAGCGCATGGCCAGCACCAGAGCATCTCCCATCTCCTGCCAAAACTGTGAGTTCAATGCGTCAAAATTCTGTAATGCGTTATTGCTCTCTCTCCCTTCAGCTTCGAGACGAAACTGGAGGCAACGCGAGGTGTAGGCGCAGCGCCCGCACCAGCGGTCGCAATAAATGTGGATGCCTGGAATCAGCTCTGGGTCATCGGCCATTACTCTCTCTATTTACAATTGTTATGATTAAAAGAACTTAAAAAAAGTATTCACTGCGTAACTAAATTCCTATAGTGAAAACATAATGGTACATTAAAATTCGAGACAGAAAACACCGAGACCTGTGCATGACACGTAACAAAATGTAACAGCCATTTATGAACGCTCTCAAAGAGATTTCCCAACTGCTTTTCAGCCGAATGAGACCGCTGAAACAAAAAATTACTCTACCACTCTTGTTACCATTTTTTTCAGGAGTATTCGTTCTTTTATTTTTTACCCTCACTCTCCTCAACTCTGATCAGGGAGAGTATAATGATGAACTTGGCTATACCAGCGATAACGACTGCGTCACCATAGAAAAGAGCCCCCAAACAAAAAAACCGCTTGTGATCGTTACAAGGGAGCGCATCAAAGCCGGTGAATCGATCTCCCTCCTTCTTGCAAAGAAGGGTTTTGCTCCCAAAGAGATTCGCAGTATACAAAAAGAGCTTGGAAAGAGGGTTTCTCCCAAAAAATTTCGTACCGGACAAAGCTACGAAACAACAAAGAGCAACACCGGCAAGCTGCAGCACTTCTCCTATTTTCAAGATCGGACAACCACCATTCATATTGAAAAAAACAGCAGTACAGGCCGACTTGTGGTACAGAGAGAGATAAAAAGCTATGAAACAAGAGTTGCATCCCTTGATGGCTCGGTAACCCAAAGCCTTTCAAATTCCCTTAAATTATCTGGACGTCCGAAACTGATAGGGGCCATAACGGCCCTCTTTTCATCAAAAATCAACTTCAGGAGCGACATCACCCACGGATCAAAATACAAGATTCTTTTTGAAGAAAAATGGTTAATGAATGAATTTGTCGGCACTGGAAGAATCCTCGCCGTTGAACTCTCACTCCCAAAGCATACCAGCAAAGCATACCTGTATAGCTACGAAAAGGGTAAGGCGGGCTATTTTGATGAACATGGCAATGCGATTAATCAGACCACACTCTTTGCTTCACCATGTAACTTTTCACACATCTCAAGCGGTTTCGGCTTCCGGATCCATCCGGTCACGGGCTCACGGCATTTTCATGGAGGAGTCGATATGGCGGCAGTCTCAGGAGCCCCTGTACGTGCTGCGGCTGACGGAATACTCATTTTTAAAGGCCGCAAGGGGCTGGCTGGTAATATGGTGACACTGGAGCACTCCGGCCATTATTATAGCCAATACCTCCATTTGAGCAATTATGCCCTGAACACCGGATACAACAAAAAAATCCAGAGGGGAGAGATTATAGGATATGTGGGATCGACAGGCCGTTCAACCGGGCCACACCTCGATTTTCGCATCATCCATAATGGTAAACCGATGAACCCTCTTGCAGCACTCGGTTCTGCAAAACCCAGGACCATTTCACCGGCAAAAATGGGTAACTTTCTTGCAAGTATCAACATCCTAAGGGCACAGCTCGACAACAACAGGGTTCTTGTTGCCGCATCTCCTCGTACCCTTCCAACCAACCGCCGGGCTCTCGTAACGCTTTGAATGACAAAAAACGACAAAGGACGCATTACCATGCGTCCTTTGTCGTTTAAAAAAACTGCTTTGGCTGGCAAACAGTTTAAAGAGGAGTTACATCTTCAGCCTGAAGGCCTTTTGCTCCTTGAGTTACTTCCATCATGACCTTCTGGCCTTCAACAAGAGTCTTGCGACCGGTGCCATTGATGGCACTGTGATGCACAAAAACATCTTTTCCGCCCTTCTGCTCAATAAAGCCGTAACCTTTTTCTTCGTTGAACCATTTGACAGTTCCTTCAACCTGAGTACCCATATCTACCTCTTTTTATTTTTGCCAGTTAAACTTGGCGTTACAATGAACAAACCTCGACATGAGGCGTTCAAAAACGAATTTATTCTTCGTGAAATTAATTTACTCACTTTAAATCAAATCAAAAAGAAAGTTCTTTAGTTTACGCTACTTTTTTATCATTGACAAAAAAAAAGCTGGAAGCTTCCAAAAGAGCTCCCTCTAACCATAAAACCAATTGCGAAAGCGTCCTACTTAATCCCCCACAGCTTAATCTTGCGATCATCGCTGCCGCTGGCAATTATTTTTCCATCCGGAGAAACATCCACCGACTGCACTTCAAGCACATGACCCCGATAGAGGTGCAACTCTTTGCCGGATTCTGCGTCCCATAACCTGACAGTCTCATCATTGGCCGCACTGACAACCTTTGTGCCATCGGGAGTGAAACAGACGCTCCGTACTGCATCCTGATGACCAGTGAGCACCGCCGTGATAACTCCGCTTCTGGCGTCAAGAATCTTTACCAAGGCATCGCGCCCGCAAAAAACGATAAACCTGTCGTCCGGACTGAAGGCCAATGCATGAGAAAGGCGGTCGTTGGTTGCATAGTTGGCAATATTTTTACCGCTCTCAGCGTCCCATATCTTGATGACTGGCTCCTCACCGCAGCTTGCAATGAGCCGGCCACTGTGACTGTACGTAAGGCACTCAATATAAGATTTATGACCGAGAAGCCTCGCAAGTTCTTTTCCTGTTTCAACACTCCAGAGCCGGATTGTCGTATCGCGGGAACAACTGGCCACAACCTTACTGTCGGGGCTGAAAGCCACCATGCGGACGGCCGTATCATGACCTTTACAGAGATGGCGGCACTGGCCGGTGGCTGCATCCCATATTCTTACCGTACTGTCAGTGCTTCCACTGGCAAGCAGTTTGCCATCGCGGCTGAAATCAACGCATTCAACCCAGGTATCATGCCCTTTCATGGTATGCAGGCACTGCCCTTTCTCGACATCCCACAACATGACAGTTTCATCAAAACTACCGCTGACAAGTTTTTTGCCATCTGCGCTGAATTTTACACCGAGCACCCTATCGAGATGACCTTCCATCGTCTTTATCAGGTTGACATCCTCAATAACCTTGGGAAGCTTCAGCTCCACTTCCTTTTTTCCGAATATCTTCGATAAAAAACCCATAAACTGTACGTTTGTTTAAATTGATACTCTTTTGGCTGCAACAGGCCAATTCGGATGAAGTCGTTGTTTTGTCAGCGCACAATTTAAAAAAAATTATCACCTTCCCCCAATTCTCCGCCCCCTCTCAGGAAAAATTGTAGTTCCTCCCCTTCCAACTGGCACCCTTGCCAAATTTTATGCTGTAAAATGAGTTGCAGGCTATGGCAAGCAGCACGAGCTGGGAGAGCGGATGCAAAAAAGCCATGGCGAGTGACTGGCGGAACAGCAAAGCGATCAGGAGCCGGCAAAGCAGGGCAATCAGGAGTTGCGTCAAAGGAAGCCAGAAGAGTGATGCGCTGAACTCACCGGCAAGCAGTGAGTGAAAAAGAAATGCAAAGGGCGCAATATAGAAAGCTGTTATCAGCATAATCAGTGCAAAAAGTCCCACCGTACTGTAACCGAGAGCTGCAAAGAGGTTTTTTGAAAATCCTTCCCAAATTTCACGGAAGGAGCGATACATTCGGCAACTGATCACGTCAGTTCCATTAAAGGCCACAACGCGGCCACCGGCCTTTTTGACACTCTTGCAGAGCCAGACATCTTCAACAATGGCATTGCGGACAGAAGCGTGGCCGTTGATACGATCATAGAATTTCCTGCGAAAACAAATAAACTGACCATTGGCAAAACAGAAGGCGGCTTTCCGACTGGTGCGCACCAGACGAAGTGGCAGGTAACACATGAGAATTACATGAATCAGCGGTACGACAAGCTTTTCCCAGAATGACACAAGCTCCTGACGTGGCATCAGAGAGAGCATATCAGCTCCTGACGCCACCATGGCGCCGACCGTACGGCGGAGGGCATCAGGTTCATGCCAGGTATCGGCATCGGTAAAGAGCAGCAGCTCTCCCTTTGCCTGATGGCCAAGCTGGGAACATGCCCATGCTTTGCCATGCCATCCCTCGGGAAGCGGCTCGCCCTGCACCACACGAAGCTTCCCGCCGGACTCCATGAGAAGCTGCCGCAACAGCTCCGCCGTGGCATCGGTTGAACCATCATCGAGCACAAGAATTTCGAAGGGAGCATACTCTTGCCGCAAGAGCGATCGCACGCAGCGCTCAATGTTCAATGCTTCATTGCGGGCTGGTACAAGAACCGAGACAAGCGGCCCGGTTTGAGGGGAGTGGTCGGGCATACGCGGCAGGTCAATCATGTTCCGCAAAAGAATCCCTAAAAAAACGAGCAATGAAAGCAGTACCGCAATCTGATAAAAAAAGAGCATGGCCGGGATAAAAAAGGCCACCCTCGCGGGGGGGCAGCCTGCATGTTGAAAATTATAACGGAGCTTTTTAGTCGATCAGTTTATTGATGTTATACTCAAAAATACCCTCTGCACCCGCCCGTTTAAGCTCAGGAATCAGCTTGCGCACCGTTTTTTCGGTAACGATAACTTCAAGCGCCACCCACTGATCTCCAGCGAGACTCGATATGGTCGGCTGACGCAGGGCGGGAATAATGGCGAGAATCTGCTCAAGCGCCGATTTCGGTGCGTTCATTTTCAGCCCAACCTTGCCATGGGCGTTGATGGCTCCCAGCAGCAGCATGGCCATGTTCTCAATCTTCTCCCGTTTCCACGGATCGTTCCATGACTCCTTGTTGGCAATCAGTTTCGTGTTTGACTCAAGAATGGTATCAACAATTCTCAGCTTGTTTGCCCTGAGAGAAGAGCCGGTTTCAGTCACCTCAACAATGGCATCGGCCAGATCGGGCGGCTTGACTTCGGTGGCGCCCCAACTGAACTCCACCAAAGCGTTGACGCTGTTTTTGGCAAGATATTTTTTGGTAATATTGACCACTTCGGTCGCAATATGCTTCCCTTCAAGGTCTTTAACCGACTGTACCGGAGAGTTTTCGGGCACGCAAAGCACCCAGCGGACCGGCCTCATGGAGGCTTTGGAATAGATCAGATCGGCTACCTCAACAACATCGGCATCCGTCTCAATAATCCAGTCCTTGCCGGTCAACCCTACATCAAAAGCGCCCAGCTCCACATAGTGTGCCATCTCCTGTGCCCTGATAAGAATAGCTTCAAGCTCATCATCATCTATGGAGGGAAAATAGGAGCGGCTTTGTACCGAAAAATGAAATCCTGCCTGGGCAAAAAGATCAATTGTGGAATCCTGCAAGCTTCCTTTCGGCAAACCGAGTTTCAGCACCTTGTTTATGTTACTCATAACAACAACTACCTCTTAATGTTAACGTTATACTTCCTTGAGCTGAAAAACACCATTGTTGAAGACTCCGTAGGGAAAACTGCCCTCAATCCATGTCCCAAGATTGACATAGCGGCTTTTGCCATTGGAGAGCTCCGTGATACCCCCTACATGGTTATGACCACACACAAAATAATCAAACTCCTGTTCACCCGTCAATACTTCGGCAACATTCAACAACCGATTGACTTCAAATACACGATCAATTGTCTTGTGCTTGCGGCTGAGTTGTGAGAGCTTTTTCATGAGCCCTATGGCCAAATCCGGATGAAACCCCGAAAGAAGGGCAAGATTAAAGCGGTTTCTGACGATACGGGTAAAAAGCTTGTAGCCCCAATCTCCTTTTCCCAAGCCATCGCCGTGGGCAACAATATATTTTCGGCCATCAAGAAGCAGTTCATTGACACCGTAAAGGGTTTTTATCCCGAGCTCGTCATCAAAATAGCGCCCAAGATAAAAGTCATGGTTTCCCGCTACATAGACAACCTCAATATCGTGACGCACCAGATCAGCCAACATGCAGAGAAAACGGGTAAACCCCTTGGGGATGAGATGGCGAAACTCCATCCAGTAATCCATGATATCACCAAGCATATAGAGCGAACGACCCTCTGCCTTGATAATGGCAAAAAGTCGTTCGAGTTGTTCCATCTTGAGCTGCTCGGTTTTTGCCTCCCGCAGACCAATATGAAGGTCACTGATAAAAAATATTGCCCGCTTCTCCTCCCTTTTCATGCCGTCAGCTCACAAAAGGTAGGATGCGGCAATCACTGCAACAGGAATCGTCAGGTTATCGACCTCCTTGGGGCTCACACCTTCAACAATTGTGGCAATAAGGGCAATAATGATGATTTTTGTGGCATCAAACGCTTCAGGCGCGCAAATGAGATTAACAAAAAAAAGTCCGGCACAGACACTGCCAACAAGAAAAGCAAGGCTCCCTTCCACACTCTTGTCACTGAGGATATGGTATTTGATTTTTCCATACCGGGTACCGATGATCGGCGCAAGACCATCTCCCCAGCCGAGCATGGCCATTGCCATAATCCCTGCTGGCTGTTTATAATAGAGGGTTCCGCAAATCATGGCAACAATGACAAAATAGAGAGTTCCTTTCAGCAGTTCCCTTTTGTTACCAGTACGGGTCATGGTTTTTACCGCCTGGTCATCATCAGCAGCAAAAAGCCCTTTCTGGATAAGCAGCACTGTCCAGACAGCAAAGACGGTGATATTGAGCAAATGCGACCAACCGCCTTCGACGTAAATGAAAAGGGGAAGAAACATAATGGCCGAACCAGCGCAAATATGGGTGATTTTTCGGCTGATGTCGCGTGGCAAATTGTGATTGGTCACCAGATAATCCATCAGAGGTGGAACGCTGAAGACATAGACAAAGGTGAGCAAGGTAACCAGTGCGTTATGCCATACCACTGGAAGCGAAAAAAAAGGAAGAGTTTCCGTCATAGCACCATGGTGATTTAATGTTAGGCTCCTGTACAAAGGAATTACTGAACGTTGATATACTTCAATCCAACCATCCCGGCAACAAGCAGATTGTTGACCAGGAACAAGATATTGTTGGCGATCTGAAAGCGAAGAAAAGTATTGTGTTCCTGAACGTCACTCTTGCCGAGAACATGACCGAATCCGTCGTCAACAGCACCCTGCATGAATGAAATCCCCCCTTTCGGATCACGCAAAAGCTGCACCTGAAGCACCAGATTCAATGCGAGGCCAATCAGTACAAAAAAGGCGGGGATAATAAAACCCCAACTGAAGGAAAGATACGCAAGAACGGCAAAAACAACATCAATAATCGCGAAGGAGACCAGAAAGGTGTTTCGGGCACCGATCATGACCGTCAGCGACTTGAGACCGCCATCCTTGTCACCCTCCGCCGACTTGAAATCGTTGAGGATAATCAGGGCAACTGCCATAAAAAAGTTGAGACTTGCAAGCCATATTGCCTCTGGACGAATATCGCCGAAGAGGGCATTTGCAGAAAGAAAGGAGACAAAGCCATAAGAAAAGCCAACAGCCGGTGCCGAGGTAAGAATATTCTTTTTCAGCTTCAGGGGTGGCGCCGAATAGATATAGGCGACAAAAAGAGCGGCAAATATTGATGCAACAATGACCATTCCACGAACTCCACCAATATGCACCCCGAGAAAGACTCCAAGGCCCATGGCAAGCAAAAGGGCAATAATACTGTTCCAGAGCCCCTCTTTTTCACTCAAACGACCGGAAGGAATCGGGCGTGTGGGCTCATTGACCCTGTCCAGTTCGAGATCAAAACAGTCATTGACGGACTGGCTGAACCCGGTACCGAAGGGACCAAACATCAAAAAAATGGCCAGCAACAACAAATAGTCGTGCAAGGTGCCCTGCATGGCTCCTGAAGCCATAACGCCTCCTGCAAGACAGGGAAAAACGCTGATCCAGGTAACAGGATCGAGGAGTTCAAGATGTGCTCTTACTTTATCGGTAAACCCAAACTTTGCGGGAATTGACATGCTGTACTTCTCTCCGAAGCCCAATGGGGGGCCGGTTAAATGATAGGAGTCCAAAGGGTACAATTTACAAATAGTGCACAAGATAAAAAACTCCGTAACCGTTTTAACCTTTTGGCCACGCTCCAAACGATGACGACACAGCTTTTAGCGGTGCTCCGGCCTGCCGGTGAGGGTTGCTGATGTGGCGGCAGTGATGAGCACCCGCACAAGATCGCCTGGCTTAGAGCTTTCACGATCGAAAACCACGGCCCGGTTGCCATCCGTACGCCCCATAAGCTGCTCGGTGGAGCGACGGCTTTCAGTTTCAGCAAGAACTTCCACAACAGAGCCAATCGACTGCTGAAAAAGATCGCCCGAAATGCTGTTCTGGAGGTCAATAATCTCCTGCAGTCTCCGTTTTTTTTCCTCTTCCGCCACATCATCCACCAAGGTCCGTGCCGCCAATGTCCCCGGCCGAGTTGAGTAAAAAAACATGTAGGCCGAATCAAACCGGACGCTTGAAAGAAGTTCAAGTGAAGCCTGATGGTCCTCCTCCCGCTCACCGCAGAAGCCTGCAATAATGTCGGTTGAAAGTGTAACGTCAGGAATGATTGAGCGAATCAGCGCTATTTTTTCACGGTACTCCTCAATGGTGTGGCCGCGATTCATGCGCTGGAGAATTGCTGTTGAACCGGACTGCACCGGCAAATGGATATGGTTGCAGATGTTCGGACGAACGGCAATGATGCGCACAAGCTCTGCAGAGATGTCTTTTGGATGGGAGGTGGTAAAGCGCACCCGTGTTTGGGGAGCTTCGTGGCTGACCGCATCGAGCAGGGCGGCAAAGTTCATCCCCTCTTCAGGATCATGGTAAGAGTTGACATTCTGGCCAATCAGGGTAATCTCACGATAGCCCGCTTCCACAACATGTTGCACTTCACTCATGACCGAACGAAATGAATGGCTGCGTTCACGCCCCCTGGTGAAGGGGACAACGCAATAGGCACACCGGTTGTTGCATCCGCGCATGACAGGAACAATGGCACTGATTAAGCCCTGCCTTACCGGATCAATTCCTTCGTAGGTTTCAGTCACATTGAACTCAAGTGACGTGGGTTTTGTTCCACCTCTTGCCTGCTCAATAAGCGCTGGAAGGGTACGATAGCTGTCAGGGCCAGCAAGAAAATCAATGGCCGGAGAGAGGGTGAGCGTCTCCTCCTTCTGATACTGCGGAATACAACCGACAAGACCGATAAGCAACCGTTTATCCCTCTTTTTCATCCCCTGAAGGCGCTGAAGATAGTTTTCAATACGGTCAACCGCATTTTCGCGCACCGCACAGGTGTTGAGCAGAATAATTCCAGCACTCTCCTCGCTTTCGGCCACCCTGTACTCCTCCTGCTGCAGGATCGCCGTTATGATGGCAGAATCCGCCTGGTTCATCTGGCAACCAAACGTATGGATATAGAATGTCTTGCCCTTTTCTGCCGTCATAATGCGTCCTGTTTTTTCAACATGGTTTTCACTCCTGCCGCTCAGGCTCCAAAATGGATATGCTTGAATTTTTCAAGCAGCACCTCAGTTTCATCCTTGCACTGGCCACAGACTGTACCACACTTGGTGCGTTCCTGAAGCTCAAAATAGGTTCGAGCCCCCTCAAGCACCGCATCCTCAATATCGTGGTCGGTGATACTCATGCACTGGCAAATCACCTTGGTCTGCTCCTGCTTGACCTTGTCCTCTTGACCGTTGCGAGTATAGTAATTGTTGATGGCCGCACGCAACGCTTTGTCGCCAAGTACGGAGCAATGAATTTTGTGATCAGGCAGCCCGCCAAGTTCCTGGGCAACCTCTTTGGGGGAGATATGAAACGCAGCATCAAGCGTTCTGCCCTTGACCATTTCGGAGAGCACCGAAGTACTGGCAATGGCACTGGCACAGCCGTAGGTTTTCCACTGACAGTCGGTAATCACGTCATTCTCCTTGTCCACCTTGATCACCACCATCATCTGGTCGCCGCACTGGAGGTTGCCTTCCATGCCAACACCGTCGAAATCATCGGTATTTTCACCCTGAAGAATATTTTTCGGGTTCATGAAATGTTCTTTCAGCGTCTCGCTATATGCCCATTCACCTGCTTGCAGCATGCAATCCTCCTTTTATATAAGCCGTTGACATGTTTCTGATTCTTTGAATTATTGGTGGTAAAACATCAAGCAGGTACTCAACCTCCTGCATCGAACTTTCGCGCCCCATACTGAAGCGGATTGAACCGTGGGCAAGCTCGGCATCGACGCCGGTTGCCAAAAGGACATGCGAAGGATCAAGCGAGCCCGAAGCACAAGCCGAACCAGTTGAAACCGCAATGCCTTCAAGGTCCAGATAGAGCAGAATGGCCTCGCCCTCAACTCCCGTAAACGAGACGTTGAGCGTACTTGCAAGAGAGTCTACAGGATGGCCGTTCACGTGGACAGCATCAATGCGCTCCTCAATCCCCCTTCTCAATACCTGCTTCAGGTGAAGCAACCGCTCCTCCTCCTTAGGCATTTCGAGTGCTCTCATCTCGACCGCTTTTCCAAGACCGAGAATACCGAGGGTGTTTTCGGTTCCCGCACGCCGTCCCTGCTCTTGGTGACCACCCCTGATGAGAGGGCAGTAAGGAATACCCTTTTTCACAAAGAGCGCCCCAATCCCTTTCGGGCCATAGATTTTGTGGGCTGAAAGAGTAAGAAAATCAACACCAAGACGCCGGACATCGACCGGAACCTTCCCGATAGCCTGAACGGCATCGGTGTGCATCAGCGCACCACTTTCGTGCACCATCCGGGTTATAGTTTCAATATCCTGGATGGTACCGATTTCATTGTTTGCCATCATGACCGAAACAAGACCGACATCATCACCAAGCATACCGGCAAGTTGATCGAGATCAATTTTTCCGTACTGGTCAACGTTAAGATATTTTACCCGTACGCCGCGATGGACAAGACACTCGGAGGTCTCAAGCACACAGGGATGCTCAATTTTGGTCGTAATGATGGTACTGCGCGTTTTGCTTCCGGAAACACATTGGCTGGTACCGCAAACAAAAAGCGAGAGCACCGTGTTGTTAGCCTCCGATCCACTGCCTACAAAAATTACCTCACGCTCCTGGGCTCCAAGAAAATCAGCCACTTTCCGGCGTGCATCTTCAACATTTGCCCTTGCCTCGCGCCCGTAAGAGTGCATGCTTGAAGGATTGCCGAACATCTCCATTGCCGCAATCATCTCTTTTTTCACCTCCGGGTGAAGCGGCGTTGTGGCATTGTGATCAAAATATACTTTCATGTCTGCCATAGTACTGTCAAAATTCATTATTACGACCACTCTCTCTGTCAAAGAAGGGTAATAATAGTTAATAAACTCTCTTTATCACAACAACAGCCTTCACTTGCACCGTAAAACCGTAACACACTGCTGAGCACTGCAACGGATTCAAAAACACGAATGCGCCCTTTAAAAAGCAGAAAATATCTATCTCATAATAAGAGTTTTTTTGTCTTATTAAAAACAAAAAAAGCATTACCCTCTCTTTATTTCCCCGTGAAGCCACACCTGACCTCACGCCATCAGAGCGCTGATGCCTGGAAGCCTCTCAAAAAGACAAAATGAGATGGCTTCATAACCCGCTGATAATACTATATTGCCCCTATCTCTCAGCAACAATTTCCCCGATAAACAAAACTATAAACGTAGAAGCACAATGATAGCAGAGCAGACAAAAGCGCCAGCCTTCACCCTTCCTGATTCCGAAGGCAGGCAGGTTTCTCTCTCCGACTTTACCGGCAAAAAAGTACTCATCATCTTCTACCCCGGCGATGATACCCCGGTCTGTACCGCGCAGTTGTGCGACTACCGTAACAACGTGCTCGAATTCACCAAACGCGACATCGTGGTGCTCGGCATCAGTTCAGACAGCCAGGCCTCCCA
>CAIXCO010000079.1 GCA_903917955.1 uncultured Chlorobiaceae bacterium
AGGCGCCTGACGGTGCATCAGTTACAGCGCCGGATCGGCAAAAAGCAGCTTTACCGCACCATTGCTGCGCTTGAACGGGGAGGAGATCTGAGGCTCTCAAAAAAGTTCTCGTCCACAAAAGCAAAACAAAAAATTGCCTGGCGCCTGATCGATTCATTACCGGAAAAGAGAGAGGAGCTACTGAAAAGCTCTCCGAAACAGCTTGAGGCAATCCAGAAACTGGCAGCTTTCGGTGAACGTGGTGCTTTTGCTGAAGCCATCGCCGTCTCGCGAGAGACGCTCAACGCCCTTGAAAAAAAGGGGTTTGTTGAAAAATTTTTAAAGGATACGATAAGCCACTTCACAACCGGCTTTACTGAAGTGGCGCAATCACCAAAAACGCCGACAGCCTCACAGCAAAAAGCGCTTGAGCAGTTAATTGGTGCGTTCGACAAGAGGGAATACCGCACGTTCCTGCTTCACGGGGTGACCGGAAGCGGCAAAACCCTGATTTATATAGAGCTGCTGAAGAGAGTTCTTGCGGCAGGAAAAACCGCCATTGTGCTGGTGCCTGAAATAGCGCTGACCCCCCAGACCGCAGGCCGCTTCCGTGAGCACTTTCATGAAGAGATCACCATCCTTCACAGTGCCATGAGCAATCAGGAGAAATATGATGCCTGGCACAGCCTCCGGCTTGGAAAAACAAAAATAGCCCTTGGCGCCCGTTCAACCATCTTTGCTCCGCTTGAGAACCTCGGAGCAATTATTGTGGACGAAGAGCACGACAGCGCCTACAAGCAGGATCGCAATCCCCGCTACAACGGGCGTGACACGGCTGTGATGAGAGCTATGTTCAGCCAGGCTATTTGCGTGCTCGGTTCGGCCACTCCTTCGTTTGAGTCATACAACAACTCGGTCACGGGCAAATATACCCTGATCAATCTTCCTGAACGGGTTGATGGGGCAACCATGCCCAAGCTCACACTTATCTGGATGAAAGGGAGCCCAAAGGCCTCGTCGTCAATTTCAGAGCTCCTCTGCCGTCAGATAGAGATTCGTCTTGAAAAAGATGAGCAGGTCATTCTTCTGCAAAACAGGAGGGGCTTTGCCGGAAGTCTCTTCTGCCTTGATTGTGGGCATATCCCTCTCTGCCGCTTCTGCAATATTCCTCTGGTCTACCACTCTACCCAAAAACAGCTCCGTTGCCACTACTGCGGCCATACCAAAAGATTTACGGAGTCGTGCATGAAGTGCTCTTCGACCAACCTTTTTTATAAAAGCAGTGGTACCGAGCGCATTGAGGAGGAGCTGAAGACTCTCTTTCCTGATGAAAAGATTCTCCGTATGGATGTTGATACCACCACCACCAAGGGCTCTCACGGGCGGATTCTGACGGAGTTTCACGACCGCAAGGCGCGAATTCTGCTCGGCACGCAAATGGTGGCCAAAGGGCTCGATTTTCCGGCAGTCACCCTTGTGGGAGTTCTCATGGCCGATATCGGGCTCAATATCCCCGACTTCCGCGCTTCAGAGAGAACATTTTCACTGCTCACCCAGGTTGCCGGACGTGCAGGGCGCTCTGTGCTGCCGGGAGAGGTCTACTTCCAGGTGTACAATATGGAGAACGATGTTTTTCCCGCTCTTTTGCAGGGAAAGGAGAGTTATGAAAAGTTTTTTCTCCAGGAGAGCGCCATAAGAAAGGAGCTCCACTACCCCCCTGCATCGCGGCTCATCAAATTTGAGTGCAGTGCAGAGGATGAAAAGCAGGCGGAAGCAGCAGCACTCTCGTGCAAAAACACTCTGGCACTGCAACTGCCTGCAGAAAAAGGGTCAATTCTTGGACCAGCACCAGCTTGTATTGCAAAAATAAGGGGACGCTACCGCTACCAGGTTGTGGTCAAACTCCTTGATGGCAAACTCTCGCCACTTTTTGTCAAACAGATGGGCGACGACATTATGGCCCGTTTCCGTTCCGCAGGGCTCAGCTTTACGGTTGACGTCGACCCACAGAACCTCATGTAGCCACTCCGCTCGTTCTGCCTCTCCCCATTATCTCAGCAACAGTCCTCCATTTTCCAGCCACTCTCCTGGTGCAAAAAAAACCATTCTGCGGTGAGCGGGTTTTTTATGGCCATTTTTTACATAAATGTGTTTTTTTTGCCAAACGCCACAAAAGCCTAACTTTTTTTACATAAATGTGTTTTTTTATTAAAAAATTTTCATTACTTTTGAACTGATCCTTAATTATTAAATACAAGCGATTCGCAGGGACGGACTGGAATGCAACAACTTTTTAACAACCTAAAAAACACATGCCATGAAATCAGGAGCCGTCAGCCTCGAAAGGAGGCACTATTTTACCCGAATTAGGGAAAATATGTCGAAACAAAAAAACTGGAAACTTGGGTTGACCATTTTTGCAGGAAAGATGATAGGGCTTGTTGTTGTCCTTTTGTCGATGAACACGTTAACAGGAATCATAGGTACGCCTGCAATGGCGGCAGATAGCTATACCCCGATGGAGCTGAACATTATCAACTCCGTCAACACCCTCTGGACATTGATTGCTGCGGCCCTCGTTTTTGGAATGCAGGCTGGATTTGTGATGCTTGAAGCGGGTTTTGCCAGAAAGCGGGAGACCGTTAACGTGCTTATTGAGTGCGTGCTCGATACGGCGATTTGCGGCATCTCTTTCTGGGCTATTGGATACGCATTCATGTTCAGTGAAGGCAACGGCTTTATTGGCCAGCACTGGTTCTTTTTGCAGGGTGCACCCAACACCTACGGAGCAACCGGCGTAGCGCTTCTGGCTCACTGGGTCTTCCAGTTTGCCTTTGCCGATACCGCTTCAACCATTACGTCGGGTGCCATGATCGGGCGTACCAGTTTCCGTGGCGACATTCTCTACAGTATTGTTGTAACGGCTTTCATCTACCCTATCATTGGTCACTGGGCATGGGGTCCGGACGGTTTCCTTGTCACTATGGGTACTCCTGGAAATTTTTTGCCTGCATTGGGCAACCCTTTCCGTGACTTCGCTGGTTCGACGGTTGTTCACACCATTGGTGGTGTTGTTTCGCTGGCAGGTGCCATTGTGTTGGGGCCCCGTATCGGACGCGTCTTTTTGCGGGATGACAAAGAGAGAGGGGGTTTGCCTGCGGCCCACAACTTGCCGGTTGCTGTTACAGGAGCCTTCCTCTTGTGGTTCGGATGGTATGGTTTTAACCCCGGCAGCACACTCTCTGCAATGGATGCCGTTGGTGTTGGCCGTGTGGCTGCAAATACAACGCTGGCAGCTTGTGCCGGAGCATTGAGTGCCATGTTTCTGGCCTTCTATGTTGGCTCCTTCAAAGGGAAGTTTGACGTTGGCTTTACCGTGAACGGTCTCCTTGGTGGCCTGGTTGCCATCACTGCACCATGTTACTGGGTCTCGCCGTTTGGTTCAATCATCATCGGTCTGATTGCCGGAGCGATTGTTTTTGGTGGTATTTACCTGCTTGAATATCTTCGTATTGATGATCCTGTGGGTGCTGTGCCGGTTCATGGACTGAATGGTATTTTTGGAACCTGGGCTATCGGCCTTTTTGCCACTGGAGAGTATGGTTTTGCCACTCCTCTTGGTGCTGATAACACGGCTCCCGTAACGGGACTCTTTTATGGTGGGGGCTGGAATGTTTTTCTTGCGCAGTTTGTCGGAAATGCAATTGTTGCGCTGACAACCTTTACTGTTGCAATCATTATCATGTGGGTGATCAACAAGTTGCCACAT
>CAIXCO010000080.1 GCA_903917955.1 uncultured Chlorobiaceae bacterium
CAACCTCGAACGGGCAGAGCGCGGCATCATTTATGTTGACGAGATTGATAAAATTGCCCGTAAATCGGCCAACGTCTCCATCACCCGTGACGTTTCCGGCGAAGGAGTGCAGCAGGCGCTGCTCAAGATTCTTGAAGGCGCTGTGGTCGGCGTTCCACCAAAGGGAGGACGCAAACATCCCGAACAGCAGCTCATCAACGTCAACACCAAGAACATTCTCTTTATATGCGGCGGTGCCTTTGAAGGGCTCGACAAGCTCATCGCCAAAAGAGTCTCAAAATCCTCCATGGGCTTTGGCGCAAAGGTCAAAACCACCCATGTCGGCTACGACCCCGAAATCCTCAAGCTCGTCATGCAGGACGATCTGCACGAATACGGCCTGATTCCGGAATTCATCGGTCGTCTCCCCGTCATCTCAACCCTCGAAATGCTTGATGAATCGGCACTGCGCAACATCCTCGTTGAGCCCAAAAACGCCATCACCAAGCAGTACAAAAAGCTCTTCGAAATGGACGGCGTCGATCTCGAATTCACCGAAGAGGCGCTCGACAAAGTGGTCAAAATCGCCATTGAGAGGGGAACAGGCGCACGTGCCCTGCGTTCAGTGCTCGAAAACGTCATGATCGACATCATGTTCGAGATCCCTTCGATGAAAAGCACCCACAAATGTGTCATCACCGCCGACACCATCGAAAACAAGAGCGAACCGGAATATGTAACCGGTGAAAAGAAAAAGAAAAAAAGTGCATGACAAGGCAGCATTTAGCTTTGCAATTCACGAATGAAAGGCTATATTAACAACCTTTCAGAGAGGACGATTAGCTCAGTTGGTTAGAGCGCTACATTGACACTGTAGAGGTCAGAGGTTCGAATCCTCTATCGTCCACACTGCTGTACAAAAGCCCGCAAGTTTATCGCTTGCGGGCTTTTTTTGTTTGCGCGCGTTTTCGTGTTTGTCCCTTCATCTTTGTATGATTACTGCGCTTGTTTGCTTTTCGGGAACGGCTTACCCTTTTTCTGCGTGGATAATTTTCCGGTACTCTTGGTGCACAACCGTTCATAGATGCCTGGTTGTTGTAGTGAGTATGCATAAGGATTCCTACGGCCAATAACTTTTTCTTCATGGGAACCCCATCATAAGGTACGCATGGCGCTCTCTGCAATAGCCGGTAGAGTTTCTGTTGTCATGGAACTTTTCTGAGTAGATGAGGACGGTATTTCCTGCTATTGGGATTGAGGTTTATGGTTGTTCTCTGTGCAATCTGATCATTCTGTGTTGACAATTTCTTTACCTCTTCAAATTAAAAACATGAAAAAGCTTTTATACAGTTTAAGTGCGTTGTTTTGTAAGATGTTTCTTTCTGTTAAGTATTTTTTCTTTTGATAGTTGTGCAGTAAATCAGTAACATTTTGGAGTAAACATCTTTCTATGAATAGGAGGAGTTACGGATGCTCAATAAGGAGCCTGTAAAGAGTAGGCTGAAAGGTTTAGGGATGTTTAATCTTGCTGAAAAAGATAGAATCTCTTTGAATTGCGGCAGTTTACGTTATTGGCGGAAGGAGAAAAACAGGTGATTCGTCAGTTGTGCAGAGTAAAACATCAAGATTCATGATCTCTATACCGTTAAGATTCTTGACATTCAGGAAAAGATCATGGGATTTTCCACTGACATGCTGGAGATCAACTGGGTGACAAGCAGTATCAAGAAGTGTGTGGATTGGTGTTTTTGTTCATAATTCTATTTGCCTTGATCAAGTCCAAAGATTCTGAACCTTGACCTGTGGTGCTTTAATTGCCTTATACAGAAAGAACACTCCAATAGATTATCAAGCAGTTTCTTCAGAGGAACTTGTCGAAAAACTTGGTATTGCAGTTATTCTTGCTGAACTGAATGCAGGTAAAACGCGCTTGCTTCAAAGACTTTGGGAACAGTTGCGCGTCACTGATTATCGAGTCAGTATATTTAGACATAAAAAAATAGGAGGCTGCAATTGATGAGGATTCTAAAGCTTGTAATGTCGATGCAACTGTGAGCCAGTTGATCGTGAGTAAGATCAGTGATGAACAAGCTCTTGTTGGCGAATCAGGAGATAACTTCGATAATGATAAATCGAAACGACATTGTCTCGAAGGGCGTGAGGATCAATGGAATAGGGCTCTTACCCTTTATCCCTATTGCGGCACAATCGATCGATGTACCGACAAGGGGTATGGATTTCTAACAAAGGATAGTTTGGGCAAGGGTCCTGCTGTAAAGGAATGGTTTCATATTTCCGGCCATGATGGAAGACATCTGGATACTTTGGAAGGTCTGGAGGGAAAAATTTGTGCCTACATGATCGGTGGGCATCCTGATAGATA
>CAIXCO010000081.1 GCA_903917955.1 uncultured Chlorobiaceae bacterium
GCGGGCTATGACCGGTACAGACGGTCTTGCGCCATCTACCGATCAGCTCGAACAGTCACCACCATCCTACGGAGGAACCGGATATATCGCAGGCACTCCAAAAGAGTACGACCGTGCTTATTCGCTTGATGTTTCGCAGCTTTTTGCTTTTTTGCGTGCCACGCAGCCGGAACCATTCGGCAAGCTTGCCCTGGCAGAGGCGAACAATGCGGGGGATATCAATCGCCTCAAGTTTCTTGCCCGCCTCTCCAACGAAATCGGCAAGCGGGGAGTGATTGATGTGCTGCGCAAAGGCATTGAGCACGGCGCTCTTCACTTCGACCTTTTCTACGGCACTCCCTCTGAAGGCAACCTGAAGGCATCCGGACTGCACGCGCTGAACCGCTTCTCCATCACGCGCCAACTGGCCTACAGCACCGATGAAACCCGCCGTTCTCTCGACCTCTGCCTCTTTATCAACGGTCTGCCCATTGCCACCTTTGAGCTGAAGAACAGCCTCACCAAACAGACCGTAGCCGATGCGGTTGAGCAGTACCGGCGCAACCGAAGCCCGCGCGAGCAGCTCTTCGAGTTTGGCCACTGCGTGGTGCACTTTGCCGTGGACGACAGCGAGGTGCAGATGTGCACCGAATTGCGCGGCAAGGGCTTGTGGCATTTTCAGGAGTGCACGATTATGACGGTGTCCAGGTCAGTGAAGCATCGCTGAACGGTTTCCCTGGCAGCGAGATTGCCGACAAGATCAAGAACGACCCCTACCGGTTCCTTATCTGTGCCGACAAGTTCCAGACCGGCTATGACGAGCCCTTGATGCATTCCATGTATGTGGATAAACTGCTTTCAGGCATCAAGGCGGTGCAGGCCCTCTCGCGCCTCAACCGCTCACACCCGCTGAAGTACGACTGCTTTGTCCTCGACTTCCAGAACAATGCCGACACCATCGCCTATGCATTCCAGGACTACTATCGCACCACGCTGCTTGCCGAAGAGGCCGACCCGAACAAGTTGAACGACCTCAAGAGAGATCTCGACAATGCGCAACTCTATACACCCGATCAGGTGCAGCAGCTTGTTTCGCTCTTTCTTGGCGGTGCCGACCGTGACCAGCTCGACCCGATTCTCGATAATTGTGTTGCACTCTATACCAGCTTGCTTGACGAGGATGGACAGGTGAAATTCAAGGGTAATGCCAAAGATTTCTGCCGCTCATACAGTTTCCTCTCTTCAATTTTGCCCTACAGCAACGCCGCATGGGAAAAGCTCTCAATCTTTCTGAACCTCCTCACGCCCAAGCTCCCGGCTCCAGTGGAGGAGGATCTCTCGAAAGGTATCCTCAACGCTATCGACATGGACAGCTACCGGGTCGAGAAGAGAGCGATGCAGAAAATCGTACTCCAGGACAGCGACTCCGAAATAGAGCCCATACCGATGGAAGGCGGCGGCCACAAAGCCGAACCGGAGCTCGACCGCCTGAGCAATATCCTCAAAAGCTTCAACGACCGATGGGGCGGGCAACTGCAAGATCCCGAACGCCAGACCAAACGTATCATCGACGACATTGCGCCAAAAGTAGCCGAAAGCACAGCCTACCGGAACGCCAGGGAAAACACCCCGCATACCGCCCGCATGGTGCACGACGAAGCGCTCGGCAAAGTGATGCAACTCATCCTGAAAGACGACACCCAGTTCTACAAACTCTTCGTCGAAAACGAATCCTTCCGCCGCGAACTCGGCGATGTAGTGTATGCTATGACAAACGGCTGAACATTGGTGAAGGCTAAAGCATGAGGAGAGTCAAAACAGAGTGGTTTATCTGCTCTTGCAGAAAGTTTTTGTGTAATATTCCGAATGGATTGAACGAGGGATTCTTTTTCTCAAAAAAAGAGTCGGCCAATAACCCGCGTCACCTCACTGCATCCGCTATTGTTCTTGTAAGATTTCTCTTCACTTCGTTCGTCGAAATGACAAGGTGACAAGTGTTTGACAAGGTGGTACAAGATGAAAGAATGTTGTTTCATTGTTGACCTGGAATTGGTCATAATGGCGACAGTGCAACAGCAAAAACTCGTGCTGAATAAA
>CAIXCO010000082.1 GCA_903917955.1 uncultured Chlorobiaceae bacterium
AATAGGGGTCTTTAAGAATTTGCTGGGCTATATCCGATTGCGGGGCAGCCAGGATCGCCTTATAGTTGGTACTGCGTTTTTTTTCGAGCTGATAGAGGCGGCTGCCCAATTACCGTGGGTGAATAGCAATTGCACATATATATTTTCAGCCACTCGGGTGCCAGCAGGTGCTTTTTTGTGCCGATAAGCGGGCGGTTTTGTATGTTAACGGGTTGATGTTTGGCGGGCTATAATGACTCTCTCGTGGCCGAGTGGCTGTAACGTATTGATTTTATAAGGTATAAAAAGGTTGTCATGGCAGAAGAGATTTTGAGGAAAGGGGATAGTATTGAGCTTACGGTCACTGATTTGGCCGAGAAAGAGCAGTGTTTTGGTCGGCTTGATAACGGCATGGCGGTGATGGTGAGCGGTATGCTTGCGATTGGTGACCGGGTGTCGGCCAAGATTAAAAAAGTGAAGCAGCGCTATATTGAGGCCATTGCTGTTGAGGTGCTTGAGGCGTCGCCTGACAGGACGGAGCCGGTGTGTTCCTATTTTGGTGTCTGCGGGGGGTGCAAGCTGATGCACATTCGCTATGATGCGCAGCTTTTGTACAAGCAGAAAAAGGTGAAGGATGCCCTGGAGCATCTTGGGGATTTTGTGGCTCCTCCGGTTATGGAGCCTCTTGCTTCTCAAGCTCCCGTTCATTACCGGAACAAGATTGAATTTTCCTGCTCAAATATGCGCTACCTGCTGCCGGAGGAGCTTTCGCTTGAGGAGCTTGAGCGTCCCAAGGGGTTTGCGCTCGGTTTTCATACTCCCGGCAACTTTGAGAAGGTGATTGATATCGACTACTGCTATCTGGCCAAGGAGTCGATGAACAGGGTGCTTGCCCTGACCCGCCAGTTTGCGCTCGACAACGCTCTTGAGCCTTTCGGAGCCAAGGCTCATACCGGTTTTTTGCGCAATCTTGTGGTGCGGTTCAGTGAGAACCGAGAAGAGGTTATGGTCAATCTTGTGACCTCCTGGTACGACGAAGCGTTGATGGAGCGCTACCGAATCCATCTTGAATCAGGGATGGCGGGTCAGAAGATGACGGTGGTTAACAATGTGACCGAGCGCAAGAATACGGTTGCTACCGGCGAAAAGGAGTATACGCTTAGCGGTGCGGGATATATTACCGAGCGGCTGGGTGGTCTCGATTTCAGGATTTCGGCGAACTCTTTTTTTCAGACGAACTCTTCGCAGGCGGAGGTGCTCTACCACACTATTTTGGATGTTGCAGGGCTGAGGGCGTCGGATACGGTCTATGATCTTTATTGCGGCACGGGAACGATAACCCTCTATATGGCAAAGTATTGCCGTCAGGTTGTGGGGCTTGAGGTTGTTGAGAGTTCCATCAATGATGCGCGTTCCAATGCGGCGTTTAATGGGATTGACAACGCGGCATTTTTCCAGGTTGATCTCAAGGATTTTCATGCCATGCTCGATTTGCTCTCAAGCTATGATGCTCCGGGGGTGATTATTACTGATCCGCCACGGGCGGGTATGCACCCTAAGGCGCTCTCCACCATGCTTCGGCTCAAGCCGAGGAGGATTATCTATGTCAGTTGCAATCCGGCAAGCCTTGCCCGTGATGGCAAGGAGATCTGCATCCAGGGTTACAAGTTGTTATCGGTGCAGCCGGTTGACATGTTCCCCCATACCAGCCATATCGAGAGTGTTGCCTCTTTTGAGTGGGATGGCTCAGTTGCGGTTACTCAGGTTCAGGAGAGCTGATGCTTGAGCTCTTTTGAGTTGGTTGCTTCCCAGGCGATGAATTTTTCGACATCCTTGCTGATCGAGGCAAAAACCGCTGAAATGATTGCGGCGTCGTCAATAAAGCCGATAAATGGGAGGAAATCGGGAATCGCGTCAAAGGGAGAGACAAAGTAGATGAGGGCGGCGGTGATGAGTACAATGGTCTGCCAGGGAGTATCAAGGTACTCCTTGCTGATCGTGCAGCGTACCATGCGCACGAGCGGGCATATTTTTTCTTTTATGCCTGAAAATTGAAGGGCGTACTTCCCTGACGCCGCAATTCTCGTCGCGGTATCGAGCAGTTTGCTCCTCTTTCGGGGGTTGTTGATGACCGATTCTGCCTTGCGTTTGGCGTCTTCAAATGTTGTCTTTATCTCCGTTCCCTCGCTTGGGTATCGCTTCAGCTCTTCCACTATTTCCCGCCAGCCTTGAGCAGTTTTTTGCGCTCCTCTGTGGTCAGTGAGCCATAGCCACGTTCTGAAATTTTGTCGAGTATGGCGTTGATTTCTGCTTCGGAAACTGGCGGCGCAACAGTGTTTGTTGTGTGAAGCCGGGGCTCGCTTCTTTTTGGGCGGGAGGGGCGCATTTTGCTGAAGAGCCCGGAAAACGACCATTCAGCCCGTTTGATGATAATGAAGATAAAGCCGATCAACATGCCTCCGAGGTGGGCGAAATGGGCAATATTGCTGCCGCTTCCCATGGCCCGGCTGCCGAAACCGGAGATAAACTCAATAAACGCATAGCCGGCAACAAAATATTTTGCTTTGACGGGGAAGAGGAAATAGAGAAAGATGTAGCGGTTGGGGAACATCATGCCGAAGGCAAGCAGGATGCCGTAGATGGCTCCGGAAGCGCCGACCGTTGGATAGGGATCACCGATGGTAGCCAGAAGATTGATGATTGCAGCGCCGATACCGCAAGTAAAATAGTAGATGTTGAATTCCCGGGTGCCCCATTGATTTTCAATTTCCGCTCCAAACATCCAGAGGGCGAACATATTGAAGAAGAGATGGGAACCGCTGCCGTGCAGAAACATGTAGGTTATCGGTTGCCAGAGCTGGAAGTTTTCAGAGCCGACTGGCCAGAGTGCGCCGAGTTCTTGAATTATTCCTCCGAATGGAGTGAAGAATTGCAGAAAAAAAACTGCAACATTGGCAAGAATGATCGTTTTGATAGCCGGAGGCATAAACTGAAAGCCGCCGGGGCTGTATGGCTGGTTGGAGTAGTTCATCAAGAGATTGTGTTCTGCACATCCCGCTGCCGACCGGCAGCGGGCATGAGCGTCAAAGTTGTAAATTCTGTCAATACGCTGGTTGTATGGAACCGTTCAATCGTTCAGGGCGGCGATACCCGGAAGCTCCTTGCCTTCAAGGAATTCGAGGCTTGCTCCACCCCCGGTTGAGATATGGGTCATCTCCTGTGCCAGACCCGCTTTGGCTACTGCGGCTGCTGAGTCACCGCCACCGATAATGGTCGTAGCCCCTTTTGCGGTTGCTTCAGCCATCGCATTTGCGACGGCCATGGTGCCGGCAGCAAAATTGTCGATTTCAAAGATTCCCATAGGTCCGTTCCAGAGTACGGTTCGTGCGGAGAGAATCTCGTTCCGGTAGGCTTCTATAGTGAGGGGGCCGATATCGACGCCGATCATTCCTTGAGGTATGGCGGTGATCATCTCCGGGTGGCATTCGGCAGTTGCTGAAATTTCAGCCGTAAGAATGACGTCTGTCGGGAGTAGCAGTTTGACTCCCCTCTTTTTTGCCTCTTCCAGAATTGTCAGCGCCAGTTCAATCTTGCTCTCTTCGACCAGAGAGTTGCCGATTTCGTAACCCTGGGCTTTGAAGAAGGTAAAGACCATGGCGCCGCCGATCAGGACGGTATCGACCTTTTTGAAAAGGTTTTCTAGAACATCTATTTTGCCTGATATTTTTGAGCCACCAAGGATTGCTACAAAGGGGCGTTCGGGCTCCTGCAGCGCTTTGCCAAGATAGAGGAGTTCTCGTTCTATCAGATAACCGGCGACGGCGGTCTGGACGTAGTGTGTAATTCCCTCTGTTGAGGCATGGGCCCGGTGTGCGGTGCCGAATGCGTCGTTGACGTAGACCTCGCCGAGTGAGGCAAGCTCACGGGAGAAGTCGGGGTCATTGGCCTCTTCCTCGGGGTGAAATCTCAAATTTTCGAGCAGTATCACCTCTCCGTCCTGCAGTGCGAGCACCTGCTTCATTACCTCGGTACCGATGCAATCTTTGGCCATGGTTACCGGGCTGTCGAGCAGTTCTGCAAGTCGCAACGCAACGGGGGCAAGCGAGTAGTCCGTATTTACCTTCCCTTTCGGTCTTCCCAGATGTGACATTAAAATAAGGCGCCCCCCGCTTTCAAGTACTTTTTTGATGGAGGGAAGTGACTCAACAATTCTTTTGTCGTCGGTAATTTTTTTGCTGCCGTCGAGGGGAACGTTGAAATCAACGCGCATCAATACCCGCTTGCCTTGAATTGATATGTCGGATAAACTCTTTTTTTGCATTGCTTTGATGATTTATTGAAAAAATAATCGGTGCTTATTCTACAGTATAACCAATATAATCAATCTCCTGAACCGGGAAGGATCGGAGGCGTGTTAGTCACAGCCTTTTGTGCCGTGGCGGTATGGAGGCTTTTATGCTTTCTGATGTTTGCATTGTGCTCTGCATAGGATTCTGCAAAGTAATGCCCCCCTTTTCCGGTCGCAACAAAGTAGAGGTAGTTGCTCTCTGCGGGGTTCAGTACCGCGAGAATTGATGCGGCACCGGGATTGCAGATGGGCCCTGGTGGAAGTCCGGCATGGCGATAGGTGTTGTAGGGGGAGTCGGCAACAAGGTCTTTGAAATAGAGCCGTCGGGCTTCTCCTCCAAGAGCATATTGTACGGTCGGGTCTGCCTGCAGCCGCATTTTCTTTTTCAGTCGGTTGAGATAGACGCTTGCAACAAGATTTTTTTCGCTGTCCATCCACGTTTCGGACTCAACAATGGAGGCGAGGGTCAGTACCCCAGTCTCGTTCAATCCTCTTTTTGCGGCAAGGTTCTTCAGGCTGTCGGTATAGAAATGGCGGAATCGTCCTATCAAAAATCCTGCCGCCTCCTCTGGTGTGCTTGCCCAGGCAAAGTCGTAGGTTCCGGGAAGCAG
>CAIXCO010000083.1 GCA_903917955.1 uncultured Chlorobiaceae bacterium
CGCGCCATAACGCTGATAGAGTCGCAACGACGGGAAGATGAACAGAAAGCGCACGAAATTCTTGACCGCTGCCTTGCAAAAAAAAACGAAGCCATCCGCATCGGCATAACCGGCTCACCGGGAGCGGGCAAAAGCACCTTTATCGAGGCACTTGGCGAAGAGATCATCAACCAGGGGTTACGGCTCGCTGTTCTGGCAATCGACCCGAGCAGCAAACAGTCGAGAGGGAGTATTCTGGGTGACAAGGCACGCATGGAAAGGCTTGCCGGAAGAAAAGAGGCCTTTATCCGTCCAACCGCCTCCTCCGGCTGCCTTGGAGGCACCTCGCCAAAAACCCACGAAGCCATTCTGCTCTGCGAAGCGGCCGGATATGACGTCATTATGGTCGAAACCGTCGGTGTCGGGCAGTCAGAAGTGGCCGTCGATACCATGGTCGACTTTATTCTGCTCCTCATGCTGCCCGGTTCAGGCGACGAACTACAGGGGATCAAACGGGGCATTATGGAGATCGCCGACGCCGTTGCCATCACCAAAACCGACGGCGATCAGGCAGGCATAGCTGCAATCTCAAGAGCTGAATTCGAAGCGGCCCTCCGAATGCTTCCACTCAAACATCCCTTCTGGAAGCCGCAGGTCTTTCTCACCTCCGCCATCACCGGCACAGGCATCACGGAGGTTTGGCAGAACATTTCAGCCTACTTTGACCTGATGCGCAACAACAACACACTGGAAGAGCTGCGCCACCAGCAACTCAGGAGCCTGCTCTACACCCTCCTCGAAGATCGACTCAAAAGAGAGTTCTTCACCAACGCCGAAGTCAGCAGCTCAAAAGAGAGCATTGAGCGGCAGGTACTGTCAGGAGAACTCAGCCCCTTCAGCGGCGCAAACGCCCTGATGGAGGCCTTCATTCGTCGCCGATAAACTCCTTCTCCTCACTCTTGACAATCAGCACCGGACAATTGGCCTTGCGCACAACCGTCTCAGCAACACTGCCCATGATAAAACGGCTCAGTCCCTTTTTGCCGTGGGAACCCATAATGAGCAGATTGACATCAAGCGCCTCGGCTTTATCGAGAATCGCGTCAGCAGGGCTGCCAAATTCGATTGAGCACTCTGCCTTGAGGCCAGCCCGGAGCAGCTCCTCAAGAATGAGCTTGAGATCCTCTGCCGCAGCCTTTTCCAGATCCTCCTCAAGCGGCACATAGTTGAGCGTAATGTCAACCGCCATAGGCCTTGGCTCCACAACACTCAAAAGATGGATCGAGGCGCCCATACCCGCAGCAAACTCCCTCGCATACTGCACCGCCTTACGGGAAGCATCAGAAAAATCGACGGGACAAAGAATGGTATGAATCTTGAACATGATCGGAATAGTTTAGGTTGTCTGAGAAGATGAAGGAGGCCTGTTTTCAAAGAAAGGTCTGAACAGGTCGATTGGTATTGGAAAAACCGTGGTAGAGTTGTTCTCGGCGGCAATATCCTTCAGCGTCTGCAAATAACGAAGCTGCAGGGCAGCAGGAGATCCTGAAATAATGGTTGCAGCATCAGCAAGCCTTTGTGCCGCCTGAAACTCCCCTTCGGCATTGATGATTGCCGAACGGCGTTCACGCTCAGCCTCAGCCTGCTTGGCCATGGCCCGGCGCATCCCTTCGGGAAGATCAATCTCCTTCACCTCCACCTTGCTCACCTTAACACCCCACGGCTCGGTATCCTTGTCGAGAATAGTCTGAATCCGGTCATTGATTTCATCGCGCTCCGCAAGCAGATTGTCAAGCTCCCCCTGACCGCATACGCTGCGAAGCGTCGTCTGCGCAAGCTGGGAGGTTGCAAAATGAAAATCCGCAACATCAACAATCGCCTTGATGGCATCAAGCACACGGAAATAGACCACCGCACTCACCTTCACCGAAACGTTGTCGCGAGTAATGATATCCTGGGGAGGAACATCCAGCGTTACGGTACGAAGATCGACCTTCACCATTTTGTCAATACCCGGAATCAGGATAATAAGCCCCGGCCCTTTTGCTCCAATAATGCGGCCAAGACGAAAAACAACCCCCCGCTCGTATTCCCTGAGAATCTTGACCGACGAAATCAAAAACGCAGCAAGAATCAACAGCACCGTCATCATATTGAACTCAAACATGACATCACCCTCCTTTTCTGACCGTTACCCAAAAAAGCAATCACGACTTTATATTACACAAAAATAGTGTAATAATAACGTTCAGTCCACTTTCCGCAACAAACCAGTCCCCCCCCGCTTCAAAACATCGAATGCTCACCAAGTTCCTGCCCGGCAATTCCCTCTTTGATCACCCGCCTGAAAAAATCGCGCAAGGTATCGCAGCCATAAGAGGGTGTCATATCGGCATCATACTCCCCCGTCTCCTCATTAAGCACCAGCATCGACTCCGAGCAGTAGTACTTGCCGATACGTGCAAATTCAGCCTTGTCCTGCAACTTCGGGAAAAACTTGGCAAGCGTACTCAAAAGAGGAATAATGACATCAAACATCTGAATCGGCATATATTTAAACTTCGGCGGGCTGCCAAGAAGCTCAAACAGCATTGTTCCCTGCTCCCTGGGCGAAATCGCCTTTCCCGGCCCACCAATGGGCAATATTGTGTTCTGCTTTGCAGGATCTTCCAGACAATCAACCATAAAACGGGCCAAATCAGATTCACTGATCGGCTTGCAGGAGGTCAAATTGCCATCACCAAACATGACATAGGGCTTCCCCTTTTTCACTGACGTCACCTGGCCAGCGATCGACTTAAAAAAAGCGGTCGGGCGAACAATTGACCAGTTAAGTCCCGACACCTTCAACTCCTCCTCAAATTTCAGCTTTGCTCTCTGAAATTCAAGCAATGGCTTCTGGACACAAATGGCCGAAAGCAGCACAAAATGGGTTGCACCAGCAGCCTTGCCAGCATCAAGCGCATTGCGCGTTGCCTGATAGTCAATATTCCACGAATCAGCTATCCCCCCATTGCGCGAGGTAAGGCAAGAGACCACCACATCAAAATGTTCGTCGCGGATACCTCTCGTCATCAATGAATCCATACTGCCGATATCGCCAAAACGCACCTCAGAACCTTTTAACTGGGCACGGGTCTCCCCCGACCCGGTCATTGAGCCAATGCCTGAGTGCTCACGGGCAAAACTCACCACATCATATCCTCTGGTAACAAGTTCACGAACAACAAATTTGCCGATGTAGCCAGTAGCTCCAACAACAAAAACACGTTTAGGCTCCCTTGCAGGAGAGTGCGAAAAAATATTCACAGTTCAACAGTGGTTACAAAATTTCAATACAGAACAACACGACCCCCGCTATCAATAACCTAAAATAAGGCATATTATCTGTTTATCAAATCCCTGAGCCATAAGAGCCACATCCATGCAGTGAGCAGCCTCTGGTTGCACTGAAAAATGAGCTTCGATTGACGTTGCTCTTCTTCAAAAAAACCAGCGACAGCAGAAAACCGGAATTTCCGTTTACTCTCTTTCATATCTCATCAGCGGAACAGAGAAGGTTATCGCCAACAACACCTAAGGCTCAAGGCCCTATTGATGCACACCAATTCAACCCCGCATTAATTTATTTAAAAGCTGAAGCACTTTTTCTTTGAACAATTATATTATATTTACCGTGATAACTGCATGAAGGAAAAGTCAGCGATCGTTCGCTCATGCACTGGCGAAAAAAGAGCCCTTACAAGTTTTTTGCAAGCACAACTTCCATTATCACTTAAAACACATACGACTATGGCAAACGAAAACAATGGCGTCTTTACCAACCTCCTTGTTGCAATCGGCGCTCCAATCCAGAATGTGGCTGACGCAGTAACCGATACCGTCGGAAGCGGACTTTCAGCAGCAAATTCGATCGCACAGTCTGGCCTTAACCTCGCAGGAACCGTCGCTACCAGCTCGGTCAACACCGCTACCCAGTTCCTCGAAGGCGTATCAACTGCCGTCACAGCAGCCATCACATCAGCCATCACCCCGAAAAAGTAAACGGCTGCCACGTATTGAGAACGCCACCTTGCTCAAACGAGTGCAAGGTGGCGTTCTTTTGATCATACCGGCAAGTTCATTCAATCTGCGTCCCACAACCATTTAACATCCCCGCCATCACCGAGGGCAGGACTTCAGAACAAGCAATTTCCTGTCACCCGATTCAAAGGCGATCCTTGCCAAGCATGAGCAACAGTTCGTTACCGTCCCCCATAATCACAAAGAGGCTGTCGCTGCCGCGAACCGTCACCTCTTTCACGCCCCGAAGTCCCCGCAGACAGGTTGCAGTTTTTTCCGTTGCCGCTGCACGATTACCGCCAGAGGCCGCCAAGTATTCGGCATACTTCGCCTCTGCCTGTTTCACCACTCCCTCGGGCGTCAGTTGTTCATCCGAGCGGCATTCAACCCCGGTCTCCGATACCGTGGCACATGCTGCGGCAGTGAACAAAAACAGCCCCATCAAAATCAGAAACACTCTTTTCATACAACACCTCCTGTAAAAAAAGGCGGCGGAGTCGCTTCATGCCCATCTCCGCCGCTCTTTTCATTTTGAAAGCCCAAACGCTATGAGTTACTTCTGCAGGGTAACACTACCACTGTTGGGAAGCCGATCTGTACCAGTCATATCGTAAAGCCAAATCCTGGCGGTAGGGACACTGCCTAAAGAAATGTCCCACGGAATATCAAAAGAATATTCATTGCCGCTCTTGGTAGCAATTCCGGTATAGACCTTGTTGTTGTACAACCCTGGCAGGGTCTGCTGGTACACCTCAACATTGTTCCCGTGACACTTCACCAAAACTTCAGCCGCAGCACTGCCGCTGGTATCAACA
>CAIXCO010000084.1 GCA_903917955.1 uncultured Chlorobiaceae bacterium
GCGAATCGAATGCTCACTGCCGGTTACCACCTTGCCCTCGCTGTCGGTCACAGCAGCTCCCTTTTCATCATAGAGGGGAATGCCGGTTTTACGGAAATACTTCTGGGCCAGAATGTCGGAGGCCACCTGCGACCACTGTTTTGGCACCTCAACATTGTTCATTTCAAAGACCTTCGAGCCATCAGTATTCCTCAAAACAGAGCTGCGGAAGGCGTAGTCGAAACGGTCAAAAACATTTTCACCGGGGCTGGTGAACAAGCGGGAAATTTTCATGGGAACTCTCCGGAGTCAAAAATGGGACTGAAAAAGTAACCCTTTTTTTATAAAAGAGTTACCCCTTCAAAAGGCAGTAAATTTTATTGTCAGATATCCATTGACACAGCCGACAATATAACCTCATGGAGGTATCCGGCAATGGAAATTTGACAATTTTTTTGCTTCCAAGACGCAATTGTATCAGCCTCATCCCAGGGCGCTGGCAGCTCAGGCCAAAAAGAGTTCGCGCTCACTCTCACGCCGCGCACTCAGCCCCGCAAGCACCTTGCCAGCAGCCTTGTTCCACCTCAAAAACTCATCCGCTGCCGCCTCACGGTCATCAGAATTAAGCTTTTTGAGCAAGGTCGATCCCTTGAGTGCACCAGCCCCAAGATTAAAAGAAAAACTGATCAGCGCATCAAACATTCCCTGCGTCATCGGCACATGCACCATCTCATTGACCGAGCGCTCAAAACGCTCGACATCATGCTCAAGAAGTTCATTTGCCTCTTCAGTATCAATTTTTCGACCCTCATAAACATCTGGCCCGGTATGGCCGTAGCCAATAGTAAGTTTTCCCCCCGGACAAACATAGGCTGCCAACCGCAACCCCTCATACTTGCGGATAAGGTCAAACCCTTTTTCACTGGTCTGCATCATGGTCACCATAATTTAAAAGTTGCACTGCCACCACTTACGAAACCCTCCTTCAACACATCAATTACGCGGTGGATAAAGACCCTGAACACAAATAATGGAACGTAACTCCCCCGCTTCCCACTGACGCCTGTTGCCATCCTTGTCCAAAGGACGCAAATCGGGAAGCATGAAGGTCTGACGGCCATCTCCTCCATAATTAGCTCCAAGCAAACTGAACAACGCCGTATTGCTGGCAATCGAAAGCGTCTGTCCACTACACTCCATAAACCCCTGCGGCGCATAATTACCGGCAAAGAGTTTGACTACTGCAAGCATCTCATCCATAGCATTCCTCCACTTTTTTTGTACGAAATTCTTTAAAAAAAAAGCCCCAACCTCCCCGGCAGGACGCACACCGCTCCAAGCCAAGCCAGCAAAACCAGCATCAAAATACAGGCTTTACCCAGCATTTTCAGAGGCAATATAATGCTCTCCCGGCCAAAAGCGCCATTCCTTGCGGAAACAAACAAGGAAAAACTGTATTTTTTTCAGTAACAGCAAGAGCGCACGCATGAGCCGCACAACAACAGACTCCTCAAGCACCGACTCAGGCAGAGAGGCCGGAACCGCCTCAATGAGCGAACAAATAACTTTTTATAAAAATTGGCAACGTTCCTTGATGGCAGCGACCAGCGACCAATCAATAGGTCATAACCAGCCCGCCAATGGAGAGTCCGGCACCCGTACCGACAAGCAGGAACTTTTGGCCGCGCTGAAGAGAGGCTGTGCGCACCGCCTCATAGAGAGTCGCCGGAATGGAGGCGGCCACACAGTTACCAAGCCACTGAAGGGTCTGCATAATTTTCGCCTCCGGCCACCCGTAACGCTGGAGAAGAAGCAGCCCCACCTTGCTCGACTGGTGGGGAACCACAAGATCAATATCGGTCAGGCTTGTTGAAAGGCCCGCATAAAGCTCCTCAAGAAAGGCTTCATCAAGGCTTCGCACCATGCGAAGCACCGCCGGGCCATCCATCCGGAAAAGGTCATCATACGGGTTGTGGTCAGCTTTGGCAGGATGACGTGCCGATCCTCCTCCCCTGATGGCAGTAAAAGAGGCACCATCCCCATAGGTTTTGAAATGAGCATGATGAATAGCAGAACGCTCATCCGGGCCGGAATGGGTAACAACGAGAGCCGCCGCCGCATCACCCACCAGCGTAGCCGATTCAGGCTCTTTCGGGTTGATTCCGCACGAAGAGATATCGGAACTGACAATAAGAATGGTGGTATAACGCCCGGTAGTGAGGAAGGTTGCGGCCACCTCAAGGGCGGTGATACAACTGAGGCAGGTCGTGTGCACACTCATGGCAGGAATCCCCGATCGGCCAAGGCCAAGCTGACGCTGAATCAATGCACCGGTATCAGGAATCGCCTGTTCAGCCGTACCCGAAGCATTGATAACAAGGCTGAGCTGGTCGGGCCTGAGCCCCGCCTCATCAAGCGCCTCACGCGCAGCCTCCGCCGCCATGAAGGAGGCCGTCTCCGTAGAAACCCACCGCCGTTCACGCACCCCGTTACGCCGCTCCACCCAACCGGCAGGCAGAGCGTAGAGACTCTCAAGCTCAGAACTCAAAACAACACGAGAAGGAAGATATCGGCCAAGGCCAATAATTTTAAGAGGCAAATTGACGTCCATACAGCACTACCGGATAATTCCCTGCAACCGTTCAACAAAAAGAGACGATAGTGAATGTACCATAAATTCCCCCATACCCCGCAGGGAGACGGCATGGCGTATCCCCACAATCCCGACCCCTCGTGGGTGCCAGTCATTGGTATTGTAATCCATTTTGAGATATATCAGCTCTCCTTCGTCCATAAAGAAGATGCCCAATGTTTAAATTCGCCGGACGGTGTAGCCACTACGGTGCAATGCCCGCTTGTGTGAGTTTCGCTTCGCCCTGTTCGCTCTCCACGCTCACAGAGTGAAAACCGTTAGCCTTTAAATGACCTTGCAAGATGATTGGTAATCGGATCGTAAATCTTTCTCTTGCTTTCAGGATACTCGAAATAAAAAGACTTGAATTGATTATTATTCAAAATAGTTTTTTGGTAAAAGATGTTCCTGTGATTATACCCTGAAATGACGAACCAGTTATTTTTCAGCACTTTGTAGGTTACGATCTTTGTCTGGTTGTCATCCCTCCCACGTCTTGATTCTTCAAGGTACAACTCTTGCAGTGATTGGTTCAGAGCATTATTGGAGCCATA
>CAIXCO010000085.1 GCA_903917955.1 uncultured Chlorobiaceae bacterium
CCCCCTTTTGTTTTCTGCCCTGCTTTGGCTACCTTGGCAGATGAAATTCAGCCTCATTACCACCGACCCGCACAGTTCAGCCCGCTGCGGAGTTCTTGAAACCAGCCACGGAACGATTCCTACGCCGGTCTTTATGCCGGTCGGCACCCGTGCAAGCGTCAAGTCAGTTGAACCGCATGAACTGCGGGAACTCAACGTCCATATCATTCTGGCCAATACCTATCATCTCTACCTGAAACCGGGAAACGAGATTTTGCAAAAGGCAGGAGGCGTTCACCGCTTCATGAACTGGGACGGCCCGCTCTTGACCGACAGCGGCGGCTACCAGGTCTACTCACTCTCTGACCTGCGCAAAATCAATGAGGAGGGGGTGATCTTTAAATCGCACCTTGACGGCTCAAAACAGCACTTCACCCCCGAAAATGTAATTGAGACCGAGCGCATTATCGGCAGCGACATCATGATGCCGCTCGATGAGTGCCCCCCCTCAACGGCCGACAGAGAGTATGTGCGCATTTCGGGAGAGCTGACCATCCGCTGGGCAGAACGGGCGAGGAGGCATTTCAGCCTCACCTCCCCGCTCTACGGCCACGAGCAGTATCTCTTCGGAATCACGCAGGGTGGAATCCATGCTGACCTGCGCACCCTCTCAACCAAAGCGCTGGTTGACCTCGATTTTGACGGCTACGCCATTGGCGGCATGGCGGTCGGAGAACCTGCCACAGAGATGTACCGCATCCTTGATCTCTCCCACCCGTTACTGCCGGAAGAGAAACCCCGCTATTTAATGGGGGTTGGCACACCGGAAAACATTTTGAACGCCATTGAGCGCGGTATTGATATGTTCGATTGCGTCATCCCTACACGTGAAGGGCGCAACGGCAGGGTCTACACCCGCCAGGGCAAAATGAACCTCCGCTCCGCCAAATATTCCGCCGACTTCAGCTCCATCGACGAAGGGTTCGATAACGAGGTGTGCCGCAACTATTCACGCGCCTATATCCGCCACCTCCTCAACGTTGGCGAGATTCTCGGCCTCAAACTCTGCACCCTGCAGAATATCTCATTTTTTATGTGGCTCACCGCAACGGCACGGGCGGAGATCCAGAAGGGCTCCTTCATGGAGTGGAAACAAGATTTTCTTGAACGATTCAACTACAATGACAACGCATAAACTCTTTCTTCTGAGCCTCGGCTGCTCCAAAAACACCGTTGATTCTGAACGGCTCATGGCCCAGGCTGAGGCTTCGGGCATCATCTTCACCGAAACTGCCGACGAGGCCGACACCATCCTCATCAACACCTGCGCCTTTATCGAAGATGCCAAAGAGGAGTCGATCGCTGAAACTTTGGCGGCCATTGAAAAAAAGAGTGAGGGGAAAGTCAAACAGGTCTATGTGATGGGATGCCTCACCGAACTCTACCGCCGTGAACTTCAGGAAGAGATGGCCGAAGTAGATGGCTTTTTCGGCACCCGCGAACTGCCCGAAATTCTTGCTGCTCTCGGGGCAAATTATCGCGAGGAGCTCTATGACCACCGTTCGCGCCTCACACCTGCGCACTACAGCTATCTCAAAATTGCCGAAGGGTGCAACCACACCTGCTCCTTCTGCTCAATTCCGACCATCAGGGGGCGCTACCGCAGCCAGCCGGTCGATCAGCTCCTGCATGAGGCGGCCCTGCTCAAGGGCGCAGGCGTCAGGGAGCTGAACGTTATTGCACAGGATATCAGCATGTTCGGCTACGACACCATGGGCAAGTCGATGCTCAACGACCTGGTACTCCGCCTCTCCGACATGGAGTTCGACTGGATTCGCCTGCTCTACGCCTATCCGGTAAACTTTCCGCTTGAGGTGATTGACACCATGCGTCAGAGGGAGAACATCTGCAACTATCTCGACATTCCCCTGCAGCATTGCAACGACCGCATCCTGCACTCAATGAACCGCCGGATCAACAAGGTGGAGACTGTTCGGCTCATCGAAACCATCCGCGAAAAGAACCCCGATATTCGCCTGCGCACCACCATGATTGCCGGTTATCCCGGAGAGAGCCGTGAAGAGTTTGAGGAGCTGCTGGAGTTTGTTGAGTCAACCCACTTCGACCGCCTCGGCTGCTTCCCCTACTGCCACGAGGAACACGCGCCCTCATTCGCGCTTGAGGAGACCGTCACCCCCGAAGAGAAACAGGAACGGGTGGCAGAGCTGATGGAGGTACAGGAGGCCGTCGCAGAGCAGAACAACCGCGTTTTTGCCGGGAAAACCCTCAAAGTACTGATTGACCAGATTGAGGAGTGCACCGCAATTGGCCGTACAGAGTACGATGCCCCGGAGGTCGATAACGAGTGCCTCCTCTCAATTGGCGATGCAGCGGTCACCGTAGGCTCATTCTGCATGGCAACCATCAGCGAGAC
>CAIXCO010000086.1 GCA_903917955.1 uncultured Chlorobiaceae bacterium
TGACTTCACTCTGGCAACTTTGCCGGCAGCACCACCCCGACTATCAGACTCGCATCCTGATGCAGGGGGCGCTTGTTCAAGAGATCCCTGTCATGCCATTCATATCAGGCTCAAAGTATTGGCAATATGGCTGGGGCAATCGCTCCCGGATTTTTTTTGAATCGATGTCGAACGCTGATGGCCACTTGGGCCATGAGTTGCAACACTCAAAACTATCAGCAAAAAAACTCTTTACCGCTCTCGGGTTTCCAACACCCGACTACAGGCTTGTAAACCAGCTCAGTGAGCTGGCCAAAACAGCCGAAGTGATTGGATGGCCCTGTGTTGTTAAACCGCTCTTTTCCGGAGGAGGCAACGGGGTAACCGCCGGAATTAAAACGATGCATGAACTGGAAACTGCTTTTGCGCTTGCAAGGCAGTTCACAAAGGACGCCATAATGATCGAAAAATTTGTACCAGGCGACGATCATCGATTAATGGTTATTGATGGAAAACTCTTCGCAGCCATCCGTCGTGAACCTTCGAGTGTAACCGGAGATGGAAAGAGTTCCATTGCTCAACTGCTTGAAGTTCTCAATCGTTGTCGTTCATCGAACATGTTAAAAAGCAAATATTTACGACCAATCGCCTCAGACGAAATCCTCGCACAGCATTTGGCACAACAGAATGTGCACGTCGATACGGTACTCGAACCCGGCAGAACCATTACCCTGAGATCCAATTCCAACTTATCCACTGGCGGAGTCTGCATTGACGTTACCAGGCAGGTACATCCCCATGTACGGCAGATGGCTGAAACTGTCGCCCAAACCATGGGATTGGCAACTGTCGGCATTGACTACATTACGACAGATATTGAAAAGTCAATCGAGAGCGGCGGCACCCTTATTGAAGCCAATACAACGCCAGGTCTTGATGCAATGATTGCGGCCGGTCAAGATCCGGTGATCGTTGCTACTGCAGTGCTTGGTACTGTACCCGCCCGTATCCCTTTTCAGCTCATCATCACGCAACAAGCCGACATCAAGGATGCTGAAATGTGGTTAAAGAACACGGCACACGCCGACGGTTTGGGATGGACGAGTAACGGTACAACGGCAATTGATAAGATGCTTTTACGCACAACAGATTCTCAACCATGGGCCGCCGTTCGGGTGCTGCTTCGTCACAAGGTTGTTCATCAACTCTGTATAGTCTGTACCGCAGAGGATATCGTCCATCATGGAATGCCCGCAGACAGGGTCAATCATGTCGCCCTGTGTTGCAACGAATCAGACTTGCCTGCCGAATGGTTGCAGGTGCTGATTGAGCAGAGCGATACCGTGGAACAGTTTTCAGGATGGTATGCGTTCACAAAAAAAGAGCCATTTTCTGTCAGGAACAAATGAAGGGGGGGATCGCGACATGATTACAATGCAACATGAAGCCACCTTTTTCGGTGCCAACCCTTTTGCAGCAATGCCCGTAGTGGTTGCAAAGATCACTCTGTCAAAAAACACCCCGGAGTTCACAAACATAGTCGAACAAGGCTGCCATCGGCTGCATACCGATTTCCCGGCATGGTTCTCTGATGCACCATCGCCACAGCAACAGATTGCAGAAAGGGTGGCTCAGACAGCCGCACAATGGGCACTCGGAGCGCTCAATGAAGTGAGAGGGTTTTTGCATGATGCCGGTGCCAAAGCGACAACTGAGGGCGCTCGTCTCTGGCTTGGCTTTCACCATCCACAGATCAGCCTCTCCGCTCTGAAAATAGCACTGAAAGGAATAGGTGATGCAGGGCAATCCCAAAGCTATGATCGTCATGACGTTGACGCAAGCCTGGATTCGCTTTGGCAGCTTTGCCGCAAGCATCACCCCGACTTTCAAGCCCACATCCTCATGCAGGCAGCACGCGTTCAACACATCCCTGTCCTGCCCTTCATTTCAGGCGCCAGGTATTGGCAGTATGGCTGGGGTAAGCGCTCCCGGATTTTTTTTGAATCGATGTCGAACGCTGATGGCCACTTGGGCTATCAATTGCAACACTCAAAACTCTTTTCAAAAGCCCTCTTTACCGCTCTCGGGTTTCCAACACCCGACTACAGGCTTGTGAACCATCTCACTGAGCTTGCCAAAACGGCAGAAGAAATTGGGTGGCCCTGTGTTGTCAAACCTCTTTTTTGCGGTTGCGGTAACGGGGTCACTGCCGCAATAGAGAGTACACCGGCTCTGGAAACCGCTTTTGCTTACGCAAGGCGTTACACCAACGATGCCGTCATGGTCGAAAAATTTGTCGTAGGAGAAGATCATCGGTTGATGGTCATCGACGGAAAACTGACTTCGGCTATTCGTCGTGAACCCTCAGCAGTAACCGGAAACGGGAGAAGTACCATTGCTCAGCTTATAGAAACCATCAATTGTTCCCGTTCAGAAAACTTGCAGAAAAGCAAGTATTTATCTCCCATTGAATCAGATGATATCCTCAGGCAGCATTTGGAACAACAGGGCGTTGCTCTTGATACGATCCTTGCATCAGGCAGACGCATAACGCTGCGATCCATTTCCAACTTGTCTATGGGTGGTGTTTGCTTTGACGTAACCGATCAGGTGCATCCTCATATCCGGCAGATGGCCGAAACCATTGCAAAAACCATGGGACTTGCCGTTGTCGGTTTAGACTTCGTGACGACAGATATTGAAACGTCATGGCAACGTGCTGGTGCCCTTATTGAGGCCAATGCAATTCCCGGCCTCGGTGTCCTGATTGCAGGCGGTCAAGACCCGTTACTCATTGCATCCAAAGTTCTTGGGCCACTACCCGCACGCATCCCGTTCCAAATTGTCGTGACAAAACAGTCCGACTTGAAGCAGGCCAAAATCTGGCTGAAGGGCCGGAGCACTACTCAAGGTTTTGGATGGGCATGTGACGATGAAGCTGCCATTGATGACATGCCTTTGCGCATAGCGCAGCACGGGCCATGGGCCGCAGTGTATGCTCTTCTGATCAACAAGGTTGTTCAACAAGCTTTTGTGGTTTGTACCATTGAAAATATCGTCCGCCACGGTATGCCGGTCGACAAGGTCAATCATATCGCCCTGTGTTGCAACGAATCAGACTTGCCTGCCAAATGGTTGCAGGTGCTGATTGAGCAGAGCGACACAATGGAAAAGTTTTCTGGATGGCATGAATTTGAACAAGGGCGCCAATGATGGAATTCCTGTTAATTCTCAAGGAAATACCGAGACTTTTTTTATTTTAAGGCTCAAAATCAACTCCTGGAGAGGTGCGAGAGTGGTTGAATCGGACGGTCTCGAAAACCGTTGTGCGCGTAAGTGTACCGTGGGTTCGAATCCCACCCTCTCCGCCA
>CAIXCO010000087.1 GCA_903917955.1 uncultured Chlorobiaceae bacterium
ATCCCTTTGGCCACCTCTGAAATTGACGTCCCCAGCATGTAGGCGGGTGTGCTTATCACTTTGCTCTTTTGACTCACAACGGCGCTCCATACCGGACATTCTACATGGCTGGCCCCCATCGCTTCGATTGCCTCTGCGCACTCTCGGTTGTTGCCGATTGTCAGCTCAACTTGCTCTTTACCCAGTACTTTTGCGGCTATTACCGGTGCGATACAGAGAAAACCGAGTGGCTTGCCCGCTTCAAAAAATGATTGTATCACGACCTCAACTTTTTTTTCGACCTCGCAGTCAGCTTTTTTCGTATTAAAATTGCTGAAATTTTTTGCCGCACCGTAACCGCCGGGCAGAATGAGTGCGTCGAGGTTGAGTGAATCGATATTCTCGAGGTCAGTGATAACGCCCCGGGCAATGCGCGCAGATTCCACCAGAATATTGCGCGACTCGCCCGCCATGACTTCGCCGCTGAGATGGTTAACCACTTCATGTTGTGTCATGTTTGGTGCAATGCAGTGAGCCTCTGCACCAGCCTTATCAATTGCAAGCAGGGTGAGTACGGTTTCGTGGATCTCTGAACCGTCCAGAAAGCCGCATCCTGAGAGAAGAACCCCTATTTTTTTCATGGCGACGACTGATGCTATTGTTGATGAGTTCTGATTCTTCCGATGGCAATGGTCACACTCTTCATGCTTCAGGATTATCGACTCGCTGATCATTCGAACCACTATCCCGGCTAAAGATACACTTTTTTGCTATTACATTCTTTTCTTCCCTTCGCTCTGAAGTTCGGGGCGGCTGAGGAGCAACCGCCGTCCACTGCTCCTTTTATGATCGGCCCTGGAACTTCTGCAACAGCCATGATCCGGTTGACGGTTGGATCGCTTTTTTGAGTGGAAGCCCTTCATTTTCCCAGCACACAATTCCACGCTGCATATTGAGCGCTTTGCTGTATCCGTGGTTTGTCAGAAAACGGGTGGCCATCATGCTGCGATTACCAAGGTTGCATGCGACAATAACCTGGCGGTTTGTTGGTATTTCCTTGTAGCGGTTTTCAAATTCGCGCAGGGGAATCAGTAAGACATTTGCCACATCGAATGCTTTTTTTGCAATTTCATGCGGTTCACGGACATCGACAAGCAGTGCACCTTTTTGAATCAGTGCAAGGGCGGCTGTTGGGCTGACGTCAAGAGTCTTGTTCATGGTTTGTTTTTATTTTTAAGCGCGTTATCTGATTTCAACGGTTCAGTATGGACAACTCCTGATTTAATAGGATTACCTATACCCGGTATGGGTATATAGTACAAAATATCACTGACAAGAACAAGCTGCTTTTTCTGTCAGAGGGAATATTTGCCACTCTCTCAGGTTGCATTTTTTGCAATCGAAGAGAGTGTATTATCGAAATTTCGTTTTTGAAGGTATCCCGGTCTTAACTCTGGGTGATTGTCGGGGCAACATAGAGTTTAACATTCAGATTATTACTGTTGGTGTAGAGGTTGTAGCTTCCACTGACGACGGGAGGAGTGCTCCAGCCGTTTGATGCATCAAGTTGCAGCGTGTCGTCACTGTCGCCGAGAATGTAGAGCTCCTGGCGAAAATCGGTCAAAGCAACCACATCCTGCCAGGTGAGGTTC
>CAIXCO010000088.1 GCA_903917955.1 uncultured Chlorobiaceae bacterium
ATTGAAGGTTGGTTTCAACGACAAGGCCATTGTCGAAGCGACGAAATACTTCGGCTATTTTGCGCTCGTCAGCAATCAGGCCATGAAGACCTTCACGGCGTTGGAAGACTATCGACTGCGTGAAAAGATAGAGGAGGTCTTCGCCGTGGTGAAGGGAGGCTTTGATGGAGCACGACCGCGCACATGGTATCCTGACAACCTGCGGGGAAGGCAATTCGTACAGTTTGTATCACTGGGGTATCATTGCTTCCTGACCAAGAAAATCAAGGAAATGCGGGCAGGGCTTGGAAAGAACGGAAGCGAAAAAACCAAAGCGCTTGTCAATCTCGAAAAAAAATTGGACCAGTGGCTTGAGCAACGCTCTCTCGCTCAGATTCTGGATTGGTTCGACTGCATTGAAACGACTCACGTGCGAACTGTCATGGGCAACTACCGCTGGTCTACCGAATCAGTAGCCAGAGATCGGCTGTTCATGGAATATCTGGGAGTGACCTCCTGATAGTGTGCGTTTTATCCGACTTTCAGGATACAAGGAGATTGAAGATGCACGCAATAGAATTTGAAACTACATCTCATAAGCATACTATTCGCTTGCCTGATAGCGTTCCTGATGGCGTTCTCCTGCGAGTATTACTGCTTTCTGAGGTACCGCTTGCCAAACCGATTGAGCGCAATCTCAAAGAACTGCTTGCGTCCGTAACAGAAGGCATGACTGATGCCGACACTGAGCGTCCGCGAGATTTAGGTCGAGAGGTGACAGAATGGGTTGCCTGATTGATACCAACATTTTATCGGAGCTTCAAAAAGGCGTAAGGGCAGATATTGGCGTCAAGAGCTGGTATGATAATTGCGATCCCGACGAGTTGTATCTTTCGGTATTGGTTGTTGGTGAAATTCGTCAAGGCATTGAGCGTTTGCGACGAAGCGACCCTATACAAGCTGAGCGTCTTGAAAACCGACTCATCGAAGTGCGAACCATGATGCAAGGCCGTATATTGACAAGGACGCCGCAAACGAGCTTTTAGACAAGAGAAAAAAAGAAGAGGACGACACTGACAACCCAGAAGCTGGCAATGGCGAAAGCGAAACCACATCCCCCCACCCCCCCGACATCCATGCCTGTAACCCTCAGTTTCATTCCCGAAAAGGGTCACCTCATGCTCCCAATCGGCGACAGGATGGCTCTTATCGATACCGGTTCCCCGACCAGTATTTCTTCTCTTCCATTCGACTTTGGCGGTACCCTTCACACTCCGCCCAGTCAGATGATGGGTATTACGACAAAGGAATTAGGTGATCTTGCGGGTATCCAAATCGATATCCTCATCGGTTGCGACATCCTTTCAGAATACAAAATCAGGATTCGCTGGCAGGACCATTGTATTGATATAGGCAACGAGACGCCAGACGGTGTCACCGTCGATGCTATGGACTCGATGATGGGGTGCCCGATTTTCCCTCTTCGAATAGATAACCGAGAGACAAAAGCGATATTTGACACAGGGGCTCATCTCTCCTATATCTCCCCTGCACTCATCGCAGGAATCCCACAGTCAGGAGAAAAAGAGGACTTTCACCCGATTAACGGCCACTTCACCGCTCCGACCTATAACGTCGAAACTGCCCTTGGTGGTAAAAACTTTACGATGGTGTACGGAACGCTCCCTGGTCTACTCGGTATGTCTACCGATATGGCCATGAGTATGAGTGGTTCCTCCGCCGTCATAGGCACTCAACTTCTTGAGTACTTTGACTGCACACTCTCATGGAAGGAAGGCACAATATCATGGAGCCCAAATAGGTAATATGTGGACATTGCAGTTTAAATATATTGAACCGCCCATAGCCATGATCGAAAACATGCTCAGCAGCGCTCTGCGAGATTTAGGTCAAAAGGTGACATAATGGGTTTCCTGATTGATACCAACATTTTGTCGGAGCTTCAAAAAGGCGGAAGAGCAAGCATCAATCCCCATGTTCATCATCACTCAAGTCAGCGCCCTCATCTACCGGCAAGAGCATCTTCACTTCAGCGGCATCCAATAACTCAACATTCCGAAGCTTGCGCTGGATCGCTTTTGTCCGCTTGCCCATAACGTCGTCCAGTTGGTTAAGGCCAGTTTGAATGTTTTTTTGCGCTTTTTGCATGAGGCCGCCAAAGGTCTCAAATTCCGTTTTAACCGCTGCGAGCACTCTCCAAACCTCGCTACTTCTCTTCTGGATGGCAAGTGTTCTGAAGCCAATATGAAGGCTGTTTAAAATGGCCGCAAGCGTCGTTGGGCCGGTCACCACAACCTTATAGTTCCTTTGCAAGTCATCAAGCAAACTTGCCTTGCGAACCACTTCAGCGTAAATACCCTCAAAAGGCAGGAACATAATGGCAAAGTCGGTGGTATGGGGTGGGTCGAGATATTTCTCGCCAATATCGCGGGCCATTTTTCTGATAGTGGAGTCGAGGTTCTTTTGAGCCGTTTCGATTTCAGTGAGGTCAGCGCGATCGTAGGCGTTCTGCAACTGTTCGTACACCTCTTTCGGGAACTTGGCATCCACCGGTAACCAGACCTGTGCGTTATCCTCATCCCTTCCTGGCAGTTTGATGGCAAACTCAACCAGGTCGTTACTCCCCTGTTTGGTTTTAACATTGGCCTCATACTGATCGGGCGCAAGCACCTGTTCGAGAAGCATCGAGAGCTGGATTTCGCCGATACCGCCTCGCATCTTGACATTGCTGAGCACTCTTTTCAAGCCGCCAACGTCCTGGGCCAGGGTTTGCATTTCGCCGAGCCCCTTCTGAACCTCAATCAACTGCTTGCCAACCGTTTGAAAGCTCTCGCCCAGTCGGTCGCTCAAGGTTTTTTCAAGCTTCTCTTCAACCGTTACCCGGATGCCTTCGAGTTTCTTTTCCGTATTGAGAACGAGTTCATCCTGTTTCTTGCCCAGCCCCTCAAACTTCTCTCGCTGCAAGTCGTTAAAGGAGTTGATGTTTTTCTCAAACGAGAGTTGAAAGGCATTGAAAACGCTTGTCAAGGTTTCACGGGTAGCGTTGTTATCAGCTTTCGCCTGATCATTCAGCTCTTTGAGTTTCAGCTCAACTTTAGCAGTGATTTTTTCCAACTGGGCTCCCGTAGTATCGGTGAGTTGCTTTTGCTCGCCTTTCAGCGCCTGAAACCGGGCGTTCTGCTCGGCAGTAAACTCTTTGAGTGTTGTGTTTAATTCGTTGCGGTTCTCTTGAGCGATACTGGAAATTTCCTGCCGATTTATTCTAAAATCCTCTTTTAAATTACTCTCAATTATTGTCAAACTTTTTTGCAGACCAACAAGCATGTTCCCCAGTTCTGGTGACCCATCAACCGATTTGCCGTTATTCATGATGGTCTGTAGCGCTATAAAAAGCAGCAACAGGACAACAATTACCAAGAGTGCAATTTCCATGTGTGATCAACAGTGTTATAAAATGACAGCGTCCTTACTCAAAAAGGAGGGCTGGATATCATGGCGGCCGAACGAAAAGAGTAACTTCGTCTGAAAGACTGAACCGGAGATGTCACGCCACTACCAGCCACCTGTCATTCCTCATCGTCTGTTTTAAAAACAGTAACACGGTTTCCCCCAAGGCTTTTCGAAATATACATGGCATCATCAGCATGCCTTATCAATGTTATCTCATCAGCACCATCATCGGGATAAACTGCAATACCGATGCTGCACGATATACTGATTGCATGTCCTTCAATATCGAATGGGAGTTCTAAAATCTTCCGGATTTTCTCCGCAACGACTTCAGCATTCGATATTGGGGCTATGTGCGGCAGGAGAACAACAAACTCATCGCCGCCGAGACGTGCGATTGAATCACTGCTTCGACGCAGGGTTTCCAGAGTGCGCGATGCCACTTGCTGGAGCACTATATCGCCGATTGCATGACCAAAGGTGTCGTTAACCGGTTTGAAATGGTCCAAATCAAAAATCATCAAAGCCGCCCTGCAATTGTTCCGTCGGCTTTGGGCCAGGGTAAGCGATATCCGCTCCGAGAGGAGACGCCGGTTCGGTAAACCCGTCAATGCATCGTGCATGGCGAGTTGTTCAGTAAAGCGTTGCTGATTGTACAGCCGTATTCGTTCCTCCTCACCAATCTTTTTGGCGATAACTTCCCATGCAGCATCAGCAATAATAGTAAGCCATGTAACATCATCCTCATCATAGTTGCCAAGCTTATTGCCAACCCCAAGTATTGCAACAACTTTTTCCTGATGAAAGATGGGAATAAGCACCTCCCTGATAACAGTCGCATGACCTTCTGGCATCCCTTTTCGAGCAGGGAGTGAGGCAAAATCGTTGTGGATTATTGCCTTTCTTTCCCGTAAAGGGTCTGCCCAGACTCCAGCTTGATCGACACAATAATGATTACTCTCCCCTTTTGCTTTGCAAAAAAGGTTTAAGGTGTTGGTAGACCATTGTTGCAGAGTAAGCATTCTCTGATCTTCAGCAACGAAGTGGAAAAAGGCGATAGAGCTGTCGGTAAGCTGTTCTGCTTTGTCGAGCGTCATTTGCAGAATTTGCTGTATCGACATGGTATCTATGACCTCCAGAAGGGAGATATAGAATGCAGTGGCAGTTTCGTGACGCAGCCGTTCGGTAATATCATGAACAACCGTATAAAGCATGGCTTCGCCTGATATGACAATGGTGCTGCTGTAGACCTCTACATCTCGAATGGATTTGTCGGCCCTGCGATGACGGAAGAGAAGTGTGTTTGTCTCTTCAATCCAGCTTTGCTCCAAAAAGAATTTGATCTGTTCGGGCGTCCGGGTAATGATTTCCTCTATGCGCATGGTGCGAAGCTCTTCGATAGACCATCCGTAAAAGTTTGTTGCGGCACGGTTCGCCTCTATAATGAATCCACTGTCGGGATTGATAATCAGCATAATGGCGGAATGATATTCGAACATGCTTCTGAACCGCTCTTCTTTTTTCTTCAGTTCATCTACGGCTACTCTGGTATCGGTGATATCAGTGAGCGTAAGATGGCACCCCTGCAGATTTTCACTGATGATGCCGTCAAGGCGAAATGTCCGCTGTTGTGAGCCGGATTTTTCACTCACACCCTTCACAACCATAACCTCGCAATGCTCGTATACTCTGCCGAGGAAGACCCTGTTCATCATGTTATTAAACGCCTGCCTGTCTGCCGAGACAATAAGTCTGCAAAAACGGGCGCCATTAAGTCGTGAGCGGTCAACAGAGAGAATTTTGGCTGCAGTAAGATTTACTTGCGTTATCGTGCCGTCCGCAGTAAGAGTCAGGTAGCCGACCGGCGCAAAATCATACAAATCAGCGTAGCGCCTCTGCTCATTCCTGATTTGATCGTATGAATGCTGAAGCTGTTCATTCTGAATCTCAAGTTCAATCTGGTGAACCGAGAGTTCATGGAGTATTCGCTGCCACTCTGCTTTAGATGTGGGGGAATCAGAAATGAGCCCCCGTTTTTTTTGCAGTTCTTCAGCCTGCCGCCGTAACTCTGATCGGGCTGATGAATTAGAATTATCCGTCTTCATAGTGCCGCAATTGGTGATGGGTAGTTGCACTGTGTCGCCTTGTATGGAAGAGAGTACAGTAAAGCCTGTATGTTCGATACGGATTATCTTTTAATTACGCACCTCAATTTATACTTTATTCAACTGTGATCATACTGTTTTTTCCGGGATTGCAGTTGCACGCCATAGCCATGCACCTGCATGACAACAATTCGTTTCCGGCACCAACGTGCCAGCTATCTGGAATTTCTTCTGCCAATAGGTGCACTGTGCTCCCCTTTCTGCGTTAACCACATAGATCACATAACGGTAATTGATGCTATATTTGAGGGCTACTGGGAGTCAACTGCGACACCAAAACAAGGGTTAAAAACACCTATATGGCGACAACAATCAGTTTTATCTATCATATACGCTGTTCGCGCTCACCAACAACGTACTGCAGGTGCCGCTGGAGGCTCCTCTTGCTGATATTCCAGGACTGGCTGAGATGATTGAAATTGATCAGCCGAAGTAGCTTGATGTTCCACGTGAAGCTATTCGCCTTCTGACTGCCCGGAACTCCTCTTTTCAGTGGCTAACCGGGCGGTCAAATTGGTTATCCGGTTGTTGGATTTCTGGTTTTTGACGGCCATGACGAGCGCTTTTGGCTCTCCGATAATGGTGACCAGCTTTTTGCCCCGGGTGACGGCGGTGTAGATCAGGTTGCGCTCCAGCAGGGTGTAGTGCTGCATGGCGAGAGGGATAATGACCGCCGGGTATTCCGACCCCTGGCTTTTGTGGATACTCGTTGCGTAGGCGAGCGAAACTTCGTCGAGCTCTCCGAACTCATATTCCACCACCCGGCCATCGTAGTCGACCAGCAGGATGCTCTCTTCGGTGTCAATTTTCACAATCTGGCCGATATCGCCGTTAAAGACCTCTTTGTCGTAGTTGTTGACGGTCTGTATCACCTTGTCGCCAGGGGCGAAGATGGTACCGAACCGGGTGATTTTCGGTTCAGCTTTTTCGTTGAGCGCCCGCTGCAGTTCAACATTGAGCGAACGGGCACCAAGCCCTCCCCTGTTCATCGGTGTCAGTACCTGAACGTCCCGCACCGGATGGAGCCCGAACCTTTTCGGTATGCGCTCGGTGATGAGTTGAATCAGTTTCTGGTAGATCTCTTCGGGGGAAGAGGCCGGGATAAAGTAGAAGTCGGAAAGGCCTGGGCCCTCACGGTTGAGGGGCATCTCTCCGTGGTTGATACGGTGCGCGTTGATAATGATGCGTGACGAGGCGGCCTGACGGAATATTTCGGTTAAAGCGACGGTTGGTATACTTCCGGAGCGGATAATGTCTCCAAGCACCGCTCCAGGGCCTACAGAGGGGAGCTGATCGACATCACCGACCAGCATCAAGGCCGCTTTGTCGGGCACTGCGGCAAGGAGGCGGTTCATGAGCACAATATCAACCATAGAGGCTTCGTCAATGACGATGAGATCGGTTTCGAGCGGGTTGTCGCGGTTTCGTTTGAAGCCGAATGACTGAGGTTCAAATTCCAGCAGGCGGTGGATGGTTTTGGCTTCGAGGCCAGTGGATTCGGAGAGCCGTTTGGCCGCCCGTCCGGTCGGGGCGCAGAGGATGACCCTTATCTGTTTTGCCTGAAGCATGAGCAAAATGCTGTTGACAAGGGTGGTCTTTCCCACACCGGGTCCACCGGTAATGACCACGGCCTTGCTTGAGAGTGCAAGGCTTATAGCTCTCCGCTGGGAATCGGAAAGGGTAAGGCCGCTCTTCCCTTCTACCCATGGAATTGCCTTTTCGGCATCAATCACTCCCCACGGTGGCTCCCCCTGGATCAGCCGCTTGAGACTGGTGGCCGTTCCCACTTCAGCGCGGTAGAGGGGTGTCAGAAAAAGTGCCGGAGTGCCGTTGATCTCTTCAGAAACAAGGTTCCCGGCAGCAACTTCCGCCCCTATCGCTTTTTCGATGATCTCCGGAGTAATGTCGAGCAGTTTGGCTGCCTCAGCCACAAGCAACTCCCATGAGGAAGCACAGTGGCCATTGCCGGAAATCTCCTGCAGGACGTGGCGTACGCCTGCCTGTGCACGTATGAGTGAGTCAGGCGCAATACCGAGCTGCCGGGCGAGGGTGTCGGCAGTGGTGAAGCCTATACCGTGAATGTCGAGAGCGAGGCGATAGGGATTTTCGGTTACCTTGATAATCGACTCGTTACCGTAGGTTTTGAAAATTCTCACGGCACGACCTGTACCAAGCCCGTGCGACTGGAGAAAAACCATGATCTCGCGAATCACCTTCTGGTCGGCCCAGGCGGTGGTCACCTTCTCCATCCTTTTCTGACCAATGCCTGGAAGCTGGAGCATGCGTTGCGGCTCTTCTTCTATAACGGTAAAGACCTCCTCCTTGAAGGCGTAGACCAGCGCCTTGGCAAAGTGGGGACCTATTCCCTTGACCATACCTGAACCAAGATATTTTTCAATCCCTTCGAGAGTGCTGGGAGGGACAACGGTCAACTGCGTTGTTTTGAATTGAAGGCCGTAGGTGCGATCGTTCTGCCAGCTTCCAAGGCATTCAACATATTCACCCGGAGCAATGGATGCGGCTGAACCAACGACAGTCACAAGGTCACGACGCCCTTTTACCTTTGTCCGCAGGATGCAGAACCCCGACTCGTCACTGTGAAAGGTGACCCGCTCGACCGAACCGGAAAGGCGTTCCTGCGGGGGGCCACCACTACTGAACTTTTGAGATGAAGAAAAACTACTCGCCATCAGATTTAAGGCTTTCACTCACCGCCGTCTTGAACTCTTTCGAAATTTTGAATGACGGTACATTTTTGGGTTGAACCGTTACCTTCTCCCCCGTTCTCGGATTCCTTGCCTGACGAAGATTTTTATGGCGAATGTTGAACGAGCCGAACCCCCTGATCTCAATTCGCTTTCCGGCTTTCAGCGAATCAATGATGCTTTCAAACAGAGAGTTAACCACTGATTCAGTTTCATTTTTCGTAAGACCAGTCCTGTGGGCAATAACATTGACCAGATCAACTTTTGTGGTTGTGGTTCCCATGGCGATGTGCGGCTTTAAAATTATGGGAGAATCTTCATAACAGCGCAATTTACTATTCTTTGGCTTGATTCGAAGCTATGAGAAGCTCAATAGTGTACTATTTTTTTCGCAAAAGAGTAAGCTGTAACCCCCGCAGAAAAATTTTTATTCAAAAATTTATGCCGTATTGGTAGCTCGTAATGACAAAAGTATTGATGATGAAAAACCTCAGTATTCTCTATTCAAAGAACATTGAGGAGGTTATACCTTTTTTCATAACACTGGTTAACCTCTTTATTAAAAAAAGCTAACGTGTATTTCTACTCAAGAACCACTTGGCAACAGACAAGAGCATTCTGCAGAAGAGTAATGAGCATGGCATAATACGTTTTTGCATGAATTATAACCACCCAACACCACACATTGAACACATCGTTACCACACCGTTCTTTTGCAACAGCATCATCTCTTACACTCAGCAACGACCTCTTTTTTTTGATGACATCATCATCGCACCGTTACACTCCAGCAGCACCCTCGCTTGCACTCAGCAACGCTCTCCCCTTTTCGGTGAGGCGATATCGCTGTAGCCTGCTGTTAGGTTTTTCCGGAATAGTGTAATGAAGCAGTCCGGCAATTCTCAGTTCAGGAATGGCTTTGCGAAGATTGCCACTCAGTTGCTTGTGCCCAAGCGCATTGGCAATTTCCGCTGACGAGAGCGGCGATGTAGCACAAGTTGAAAGAATCTGAAGATGAACTTGTGCTACATCAAAAAAGCCTTCTTGTGCCTTTAAAAACAACTCGCCTTGTGCCTCATCATTAACATCATCTTGTGCCTCAGTGAGTGTTTCGACTTGTACCGAAACTTGTACCTTCCCATCTTTCGCACTGGAAGTACAAGTCAAATAGAGCGCCAAGCCCTCTTCGGTCAGCCGATACTTCTGCATACGACTGTTATGGCTATCGGGAATAGTATAGGCAAGAAGGCCGCAATCACGGAGTCGAGGAAGTGCTTTACGAATATTTCCACTCAATTGCTTGTGCCCAAGCGCATGAGCAATCTCCGCTGACGAGAGCGGGCCGACGAAACATGCCGAAAGAATATGGATATCCACCTCCCCCCTGACTTGTGCCTTTTTCCGTTCCTCTGGCTGGCTTTCGACTTGTACTTTCCTCTCGGCACTTTTTTGAATTTCTTCTTGTGCCTCGCCATTTTTGTACTCTTGTGCCTC
>CAIXCO010000089.1 GCA_903917955.1 uncultured Chlorobiaceae bacterium
CCAGTGACCCTCCGGAGTCATTTCAAACTCAAGATAGCCCCCTCCCGGAACTCCAGAAGCGATAAAGAGTTCAGAGATGCCGTAATTCCACAGCCCGTCAAGAAAACTTCCTGCAGGAATGGTTAAGGGCGGCTTGACAGCAAAAAGGGCAGGATCACTGCTGCGGGTTGTCCAGCGAAGAAAGGGTGCCTGGGGATTGAGGGCTGCATCCTCAAGCGAACGCAACTGCTCAACAGCAACAAACGCTCCGGCAGGAAACTCCCGGTCGAGAGCCGCATAGCCGAGCAGTGGCCCCTGCATAAGCATTCGAGGGAAGAGCAACTCCGGAGTTGACGCCGCGCCCTCCTCCTGCGGATTCCATAACAGACCGGCCCACTTTTTTGAAGGCTCCCGTTTGTCGGCAACAGAAGGCACTCCGCATGATGCGAGCAGATCAGCATCAAACAACCCGATGCACTGCACCTCAAGATCGAGCTGAGCCCCCGCCTCTGCAAGCGCTGCACGTTGCATACGAGCAGCAAGCGTGAGCACCTCCCGGGCCGTTGCCCCTCCGCTGTTGTAAATAAAGTTGGCATGATGGGGACTCACCATCGCACCACCCTCCCTCATCCCTTTGAAACCGAGTTCCTCAAAGATGCTGCCACTCGAACGACCCACCGCATAGTTGTTCTTGAAGGTTGAGCCGCAACTCGGAAAATCGAAATGGTGCTTTGCCTCGCGCTCTCCTTCATGGCCCTCCATCAATGCTCTTGTCTCCTCTTCCGAACGAGCATGGGAGAAACGCAAAAGAGCGGCAACCACAATCTCCGGACTCTCCATCAAGGCAGTGTGCTTGTAGCCGTAAAAGATCTCTTCCGGCAACCGCCAGCGCAGGCAACCCTCAACCGAGAGCGTCAGAACCGCCGCCGTAATGGCCGAAACCTCACCCCCGAAACAGCGGGCATTCATCCGCACGGTTGCGCCAATCTGTCCGGGAAGCCGGTAAAGCCACTCGCCCCCTCCCCTGCCAGCCCGCAACAGCTCTTCGGCAATGCGGCTGTTCTCCACCCCCGCCTCGCAAAAAAGCTCATCATCCGAGAGCCAGTGCATACGCTCCATCCGGCCAAGGGAGAGCACCACACCCGCAAAATCAGCGTCCGAAAAAAGGATATTGCTGCCCCTGCCCATGAGCGCAAGCGGGAGGCGTTGCCCGACACTCCAGAGCAGGATATCAGCAAGCTCCGCCAGAGAGCCCGGCTCGGCAAAATAGCGGGCGCTCCCCCCTATTCCGTAATAGCCTTTTTCGGCAAGAGAGAGATGTTCGGAAACAGCGGGCGGTATTGTAAAATCGTTAACAACGGTCATGCGAAGAGGTTCCTGTCACGGGTTAATAGCTGAACAAAAGAGCCTGGGCGGAGGCAATATAAAAAAATATCTCCGCAGAGACAGGCAGGCAGAATCTCTAATGAGTTCAATGCAAATTTACTTGCTTATTAATCTGATTTATACAATATTAAAGTTGAACTTTACTATTGCACACAATGATAGCACGTCATCTCATGTCTACCCTGCAGGGTCGGGCTGCACAGTATCCGGTTGTAACGCTTACCGGTCCAAGGCAATCAGGTAAAACCACTCTTTGCAGAACAGCTTTTCCGGAAAAACCTTACAGCAATCTGGAGCGACCTGATATCCGTCATTTTGCACAGCAGGATCCTGCAGGATTTTTGGCCCAGTTTCCAAAGGGCGCTGTGCTTGATGAAGTGCAGCGTGTACCTGAACTGCTTTCATGGATTCAGGTTCGCGTTGATGAACACAAAACGGCTGGTGAATTTATTTTGACGGGAAGCCATCAATTTGAACTGAACCGTCATATCAGTCAGTCACTTGCCGGAAGAACCGCTCTACTGAAGCTGTTGCCCTTATCGGTTGCTGAACTGCGTGATGCAAGGCAACCCACCGGCGTTGATCGCCTCTTGCTATCGGGTGGTTATCCACGTATTCATGCAGATAACCTTGATCCAGCGGTCATGCTCGGAGATTATTTTGCCACTTATGTTGAACGCGATTTGCGGGAGTTGCTGCAATTACGCCTTATGCGTCAGTTTGAAACCTTTGTCCGCCTGGCAGCAGGAAGAGTGGGACAACTGCTCAACCTGCACTCTCTTGCTGCTGATGCCGGGGTTTCGAGCGTGACCGCAAAAAGCTGGCTTACCCTGCTTGAGGCATCCTATGTTGTTTTTTTACTTCCACCCTGGTTTGCCAATATCGGAAAACGATTAACAAAGTCCCCAAAACTCTATTTTTACGATGTGGGTCTGGCCTCTTGGCTAATCGGAATAACGCAGGAGTCACATCTGCAAGCTCACCCTTTGCGAGGATCGCTGTTTGAAAATCTGGTGGTTCTTGAAATGCTCAAGGCACGCATCAATGCTGGCTTGCCAGCAAACCTTCACTTTTATCGCGACATCAGTGGACTGGAAGTTGATGTTCTGCTGGAGGCGGGCAACATCATAAGGCTCTTCGAAATCAAGTCATCGCAGACGATTAATCAGGAGTGTTTCATACAGCTCAATAAAGTTGCGGCTCTTTTTGGTGAACGTGTCGCAAAAAAAGTGGTGCTCTACGCTGGTCATGAACAACAAAAACGCAGCAATGCCGAGGTTGCAAGTTATCTGTATGCCGGTGAAGCTGCAACCAATGAAGGTATCATCGACAGTTTAGGCTAAAATTGGAGCGCATGCAAAACCAGAGAGAAGACTCTGGCGTGGACGCTGTTATAAGCTTGAAAAGAGAGCCAAAAGAGTACTCCTTGACGTAAAGGGTTCTTTGTCAATCTTCAAATTTGGCAAACGGTTCTCTTTTAAGCAATAACGGTGGCCATTTTGCTCAATCTCCTGCTTCATTTTTTTGCTGCTTTTTACCACTTCATTTATTTTGTGCTTAAATCGTAAAAGATGCTGATTTTATGGTTTTTTTCATACACTTGTTTTTCATCACAGGGTTCCATTCGGACTTATTTAATGAATCAATATTACGCCTTCCCAACTCTTTCTTACTCTCTTCCCACTAAAATCCGCGAGCACATTGCGGGGATCAATGCCAAGCATCTTTTCCATTATGTCATAACCTTTTTACAAATTCTCGAAGAATCGCAGTCTCTTTTTCTGTAAGATTATCCTTTTTCGACTTGGGATACTACGAGATCTCCTCGCTCTGGATATTCAACCAAATCACCTTGCATTTTTCTGTATTCATCATCTGATAACAACGGGGTAACCATGCGGGTAAAGGTTGGTGTCTCAATAAACTCTGTGACAAGTTTACGTTTTTGCCTATCGGTCATGAATGTGTTTCAAGTTATTTGTCAGAGGCAACCCTTCAAGCTGTTGACTGTGATATAGCTCTTTACACTCTTTTTTATGCAGGAGTACGTGATGGGACTGTGCAATCGTTGTTTTTGGGGCCGAGCTGGAGCTCGGCGCTCCAAGGTGCTCTCAAGGTGGCTCCCGGGTGATTGCGCAAGGAAAATATGGCTGGTGTTGTCGTTTATCTTTTATTTTGAGGGGAGAACAATCATTTATTACAGATAGACAGTATGGACGTTACAAAAACGGGACAACCGCCGGTTATGGTTATTCTTGGACCTACGGCTTCGGGTAAATCGGCACTTGCTCTTGCTGTGGCGAAAAGGATCAAGGGGGAGATCATTTCGGCTGATTCGCGGCAGGTGTACCGGGAGCTTGATATTGGTGCGGCAAAGCCTTCAGAGGAGGTGCTTGAGGAGATGAAGCACCATTTTGTGAATGAAAAAAGTATCGGAGAGCCCTTTACGGCTGGCGACTTTGCCTCTGAGGCTGTTGAGAGGATTCTTGACATTCACCGGCGGGGAAAGCATGCTGTTGTTGCGGGTGGCTCGACTCTCTACCTTGAGGGGCTGATTGAGGGATTTGCTGATCTGCCTCCGGCAAACCCTGTGATAAGGGGACGGCTGCTTGAGGAGCTTGAACGCGACGGAAACGAGCAGCTCTATGCACGCCTTCTCGAAAGAGACCCGGCACAGGCGGCGACCCTCGACCCGACCAAAAGTCAGCGCCTTGTGCGGAGCCTTGAAATTATTGAGATTACCGGTCTGAGCGTTACAGAGTTGCAGGCAAGAGGCAAGCAGCGGCAGGGCGGGCTCAGCTTTGTCACTGTGGGGCTTGCGATGCCCCGCCTCCTCCTCTATAAGCGCATTAACCGGCGTACGGACGAGATGGTTGATGCGGGGCTCTGCGACGAAGCTGAACGGCTCTATCACAAGTATCAAGCACTTCTTGCTGGCGGAAAAGTCTCTGCGCTGCAATCGGTGGGATATCAGGAGCTTTTTCAATATTACGACGGAAAAATTACCTCTCATGAAGCCATTTCGATGATAAAGCAGCATACGCGCAACTACGCAAAACGGCAGGTCACTTTTTTCAACAACCGACTGAAAGTCAACTGGGTGGATGCCCCACTCGATAGAAGCGAGCTTGAGGTTCTTGCTGATCGGCTTGCGCACGAGTGGCCAGTAAAGTGATCATGGCCACTGCGGCTCCCGGATGAAACCCTATATTTTGCAAAAAAAACATTATAATGGCAGTGATGAGCCCCGAGGAGCCTCTCATGAATTCTGCCAAAGTAAACTGATGCCCCCCATGCAACTCGATAAAATAAGTGAGCAGGAAAAAGCTCTCCTTTTGGCACAACTGCAACACACCTCAAGAATGGAGATGATTGGCCAGCTTGCCGCAGGCATCGCGCATGAAATCAACAACCCCCTCAATTTCATTACCCTCAATGCAAAGACAATTCTTGAAGATTTTAACGATATTCGTAAACTTGTGGATCATCATCGCCGGATAATCAAAAAGGGAGAGCGAATTGCCGCTCTTGGCGAAATGGTAGCTCAACTCCGCGAAGAGGAGAGCGTGAATGATATTGACGACCTTCTCGATAGTATCCCTGAGTCGCTTGAAAAATTACAGAATGGGATCGAACGCATATCGACCATTACCAACAGTATGAGGAGCTACTCCTTCAAGAACGATAGAGATCAGTTGAGCAAACTTGATCTCAACAAGGCAATCCATGAAGCCCTTGTCATTGCGAAACATGAATACAGCGAGATTGCCACGATTACGTTAAAGCTTGAAGAGATTCCACCGCTCGTTTGCAATCCGTCACAGATTAATCAGGTCATCCTCAACCTGATTATCAACTCAAGTCATGCCATCAAGTCACAAAAGCGGAAGAGTCTCGGCCAAATTGAAATTAAAACCTGGTCCAGCGGGGAGAGCATCTCTTGCTCCATTACTGATGACGGCCCTGGAATCCCCGAAACGGTCATAAATCGGGTATTTGAACCCTTCTTTACAACCAAGGAACCAGGGAAAGGAACCGGACTTGGTTTAAGTATCAGCTACGACATCATTGTCAATAAACATAAGGGAAGCCTCTCTGCTCTCTCTCTGGCGGAAGGTGGCACGGCGTTTACTTTCACTCTGCCAGTTCTCTTTAACAACCACCTGACGTCAAACTGAGCAAATGCCCTTTTTCGGGAGCATTGAACCTGTGTATCCATGAGACGGCGTACCGCATTACGCCTTGAGTTGATTGCGGAGAGTGGTGATTGAGGTCACAACAGCTCCTGGATTTTTAGCGATAATGGATGATGCAAGATGAACAAGGGCTGAAACAGAGTTGATGACACTGGAAATTTTTTGCAGGGTTTTGATCTTTTCATTGGCCTCTTCGATGACACCTCTCAGTTCATCGGCAGGGGCGGCCAGCGCCTCTATGGAGAGGCCGACAGCGGCGGTAGTTGCATCGCTCGACAAACAGAGGAGTGTCTGGCAAAATTCGTAGAGAGAATCATACTCTGTACGGCTTATTTTTTGTTCTTCCTGATTATAATGGTCATCCATATAACGCTTTACGCTGTGCTCAACGGCACGAAATGCTTCCGCAATGCTGCGGGCTTCAACTGGAGTTAACGGTAACGCCATCTTCATTCTCCCCTTTTTTTCAGGATTTAGCGAGTATTGTAATCTGCTTGCGAAGGTCAAGAACAGAAGCGTAGAGATTTTTGATTAATTTTTTATCGTTAAGGTTATTTCGATGATCATAAAGCTGTTGATGCCCCTTCGAAAGAGTGTCGAGAACGGTCAGATAGGCCCTCACAGCATTCAAGCGTGCGTTATTTTGCTCTTGACGCAGTTCTCTCCACTCCGTAACTGCATCTTGTGCCGCAACTGAAGGATGACCGTCGACAAGAAGAGCGCCGTAATACAAGTCAAGAGCATCTCGCTCCGTGTTTAAATCATCCTGAAAATCAGTGGCAACGATCTGACGGAGTTCACCTGCAAGAATTATTTGCAGTGGCTCATTCGCCTGCTCGATACTGTTTTTCACCCGCATAGCTTGATAGGGCTTCATGAGCGTTTGAGCTATCGAACCAACCGCACCAAGTGTTCTTTTTGAAATTCCTTTTCCTGCCGCAAGCTTTGCGTTCAGGTTCATGATTTCCGTATTCAGGGTTGTAATGTTTTTGCTGTAATCCACGGTGCCGTCGGCGGAGAGTGTCGCCAATGCTCTCATATAATCAGAGACCACAGATAATATCGTGTTCAGCGCTTCAGCCTGATTCCTGCGTTCAATCGCGTTGGCAGCATACACACTCTGGCGTAGCGCGAAAAGCCTCTTCTGCTCCTCTGTTGGCCTCTTGTACTGTTTGAAATGGAACGCATCATAGCGTTTCAACCTCACGGGTGTCTCCGCATAGGTTGTAACAATCCCGTTAAACTGCGATGCTTCGAGCGATGTTTTTGACCACTCCTGTACTGCTGTCAAATTGGTACAGGATACAGTCAGCACGACAACGCACAAACAAGCGAAGGCTGATAGCCATCGCGTCCTGTGTATCAGAAATTTCATCTGCTCTCTTTTTTTAGAATAAACCCGGGCAATGCTATCAATGTAATAAAAACCTGTTAAAAAAGTATTTGCCGATATTTTTGCATCCGACCGCATGGCGCACCTTTCAGTAAAAAAATATTGCAAAAAAAATAGAATGTCTCGTTCAAAAAACATAAAATAGGTATCAGGGTTTTTACAGGGAGACTAATATTCATTTCCCAGTGAGTTTTTATATGACAATAAAGCGGCATAGCAGCAAACCGGCAGCCCCTTCTGAGCTGCGCTCACTTGCTGAAACACAATTGCAGCAAAAGCAGGGAACTCTGCCGGATGTTTCTTCTTCACCTGAAGAGATGATTCGCATTATTCATGAGCTTTCGGTTCACCAGATTGAGCTTGAAATGCAACGGGAGGAGCTGGAGCTGACGAGAGGTGCGTTGGAAAGGTCGTTGGAGCAGTACACTGATCTTTACGAGCAAGCCCCTCTTGGTTACCTGACCCTTTCAAGGGAGGGCCGTGTGCTCCGGGCAAACCTTGCTGCCAAATGGATGCTTCCCTTTTTGATGAATAAGAAGTTAAGCGGCTTTGTTGCTGATGAAGCGATCGCCGGGTTCAACTTTTTCTTTGAAGGTGCTTACCGTTCGATGCAACATAAGGAAGCGGATATTACCTTTTTGGAGAACGATACCCGGGAAGCTCACTATCCTTCAGCTCCCCGGCGAATTTTTCATTGTGATGCTCTTGTTGACGATGATGGTGTGGAGTGCCGCCTTACCCTCTCTGATGTAACTGATCTTTGCAATTCCAGGCGGGAGAATGCTTTGCTTCAGGAGAAAAAAAGGCATTGGGACAAATCGATCCACTCTCTTTTTGACCATTTTGCTGATCCGGTTGTGCTTCTCGATACTCACCACACTATCCTCGCAGTCAATAGGGCTTTTGCTGCATTATTTGGCAAGAGTGTTGATGAGTGCCTGAACAAGACCGCACTTGATTTTCTGACGCCTGAGCTTCGTGAGTTGCGGAGCAATTACGCAGAAAAAGTAATTGCCTCTGCAAAACCTTTTTCATGGGAGGATGAGCAGGGTGTTGCAATTCTTCGTCATACCATTTATCCGATTACTGATAAAGAGGGTACGGTGGAGCAGTTGCTTGTTTTTGTCCAGAAACTATGTACGGCGTGAAATTTTTGGTCACCAACAAGGCGAGGGCATAGGTTTTAGCTCGCTGGAGCTTGTGCATCCGGACGACAGGGAGAGAGCAAACAGGACACTACAAAGCGCTCTAACCAATGAGCATGATGAAATAACTTTTGAGTATCGGGTGCTGCTTTGTGGAGGGCCTGAGTACCGCTGGTTTTTGGTAACAACCCGAAAAGTTATTCTTGGCGGAAACCCTTTTTTGATCGGTACGGGTATTGACATCACCGAGCGCAAGCGATTGGAAAAGGCTCTTGGTGAGCATGAAGAGCACTTTCGAAAGCTGTTTGAAAGCCACGCAGCAGCTAAAATTATTATAGACCCCGAGAATGGAGCCATTGTTGAGGCTAACCAGGCGGCGGCCGACTTGTATGGCTGGCCGATTGAAGAGCTTTGCCGGATGCGCCTTGATCAAATCCAGATCAGCACAGTGCCACCTGAAGAACTCAAACGGCAAATAGAGCGCTGTGTGAGCAATAAGGAGGAGCATTTTATGTTTCGCAACTGCATTGCGGATGGTTCTATTCGTGATGTGGAGGTGTTCAGCAACAGTATTGAGATTGGAGGTAAGCCCTTTATCTATGCCATTATTTTTGATATTACCGAACGCAGGCGGCTCGAAGCACTTGCCGACAGCATTTTGACGGTTGACCTGAACGGGACTATCCTCAGTGTTTCCAATATGGGGCTTGACCTGTATGGGGCCAGAAGTCGGGAGGAACTCCTTGGACTCCCCTTATCCTCTCTGCTGCACCCTCGTGATGTTGACGCCTGGAAGGAAGCCCTTGTAAAAGTAAAAAGGGAGCGAACGGTAGAAAAATATGAATTCCTCCTGAAGAAAAAAGACAACTCCATCTGTTCATCTGAAATCAGTCTCTCTTTGGTTGAAGATTGCAATGGAGAGGCCCAATCATACCTGATTATTCTGCGCGATATTTCACAGCGCAAGCTCATTGAAAGTGAACATCTCTTCAACAAAACCTTGACAGGTCTTGGTGAAATGGCTGCGGGGATTGCACATGAGATCTATCAACCTATCAATACCATAGGCCTGGTTGTTGATAAAATGCTTGTTGATGCCAATAAATACAGTGGTGAGGTCAAAAGCGATATAACCAATACATCGAAAAAACTCCTTCATAATATTGAGCGTATTGAGACAATTGTTGATACGATCCGCTCGTTTTCGGGCAAAGAATCAAAAAAAGGATCGTCCGTTTTTGACTGCAATACCGCCGTAAGGGCATCAATGGATATTGTCTCCCTGCTCTGTTACGAGAAAAACATAGCACTCGATTTTACGACTACCGAAACAAACCAGCCGGTATTGGGCAATATCTACAAGTTTGAACAGATGATGCTGAACCTGATACGCAACTCCATCGATGCCCTGGAAGAAAAAAAGGAAAAAACTGGCCTGGATTTTGCAATGAAAATCAAGATAAACTCATCGCGTGAGGACTCTTCGGTTGTTCTTCGGGTTCAAGATACAGGTATCGGCATCCACCGTGAAGAGCTTGACTACATTACGCAGCCCTTCTATACCACCAAAACATCAGAAAAAGGTACCGGCCTCGGATTACCGATCAGTCAGGGCATCATTAAAGAGATGCATGGCACGCTCTTAATCGAAAGTAAACCGTTGGAAGGGACAACCGTTACGGTACAGGTGCCTTTGAAAGAGCGTGTTGAAAAGTGAGGTTTGCTTGCTTTTTGTGCGGTCTGCCATCACACACGGCTTGTTCCGTCTGAACAGACTCCCTTGGCTGATCTGATTATATTTGCCAGTGATGGTTTATTTACTACTTTCTGACGGGGGAGGTTTTTACACACCTCCGTGCACTGCCAGCCGAACAATCCTTTATACGCTTGAATGACAATGTTTTACAGTTATTAAAGTACAGGTTTATCATGAAATACTCAGTATCAGCCCGCAAAGAATTGACAATCCTGAAAATAGAGGAGGATGTGTTCGATTTTCGCCACAATGACGCATTCAAATTGGCAATTGAAGAATTGGTGAACAAGGAGAACGCCAAAAACCTGGTCATCGATTTTTCACAGGTAAAAGCCATTGATTCGTGTGGAATCAGCTCAATGCTGCTTGCTCACCAGCTCTTCAACCAGTCACAGGGGCTGGCCATTTTTGTCTCTCTCTGTAAACAGATCAAGGATTTGCTGAAACTGACCAATCTCGACAAACAGCTTTATATTTTTTCTTCAATCAATGAGGTTGTAACCCTTATTGAACCGGCAATGAAAAACAAGCGGAGTGCCAGGGGAAAATTACAGCCACCGGTTGATGAAATCATTGATGAGCTCCTGTGCGACGACCTTGATATTATGGATGAATCGAATCTCCATGACGAAGATCTCGACGAGCAGCTTGTGGAATCTGATGAAATATCCCTTGAATCTGAACTCTCCAATCCCGTAACAGAAAAAGAGAGCTGTTCAAAAAAACGGGGCCGTCCCAAAAAAATGGAATCCGAAACCACACCAAAATCCAGAAAGCACAAGGAAGAACCTGAGGTCTGAACATCATCCTCCCTGTTGCCCACCGTTATGTTCTGCCGACCCATTTCCGTCAAAAATTCCGGAGACGAAGAGCCCCTTAGAGTTTGAATGTGAGTACGTTCCTCACATTCAAACTCTGGAGGGGAACTGCCAAAACTCTTCACTCTGCCTGCAAAGCAGGATAAAACTTGACAAATACCTTTCTATTACATAAATTACGTTATAGTTCTTCTTGTGCCTCATAGCAAAAACCATAACAATTTGCACCATGGGGGATTTTTTTTTCCGACACAGGGTGGAACAACTGCTTGGTGATGCCGGTATTACCATTAACGGCGACAATCCATGGGATATCGCGGTGCACGATGATCGTTTTTATCGCCGCATTCTTGTGGAAGCTCATCTTGGTGCCGGAGAGTCGTACATGGATGGATGGTGGGACTGCCCTCAGCTTGATGAATTTTTTTACCGCATACTGAGGGCTGGAGTCGATAAAAAGGTTTCGGGCCTGCTGCGTTTCATCAATGGAGTACTTGGCCATATCCTCAACCTTCAAAACCCTGCAAGAGC
>CAIXCO010000090.1 GCA_903917955.1 uncultured Chlorobiaceae bacterium
AAAAAGAAAAAACAAATAAAATAATTCATTAGGCACTACAAAGCCGAAAACGAAAACACCCCCTTGATTTTATTGACTTTTCAGGCATTTTTGGCTAAACCATGTGTGAACTCGGGAGCGTGTGGCTGCATTGTCAGCAAGGATATTGGCATGTACGACACCTGTAACCATCTCTGCACTTACTGTTATGCCAACCAGTCGGGCGCTGCCGTGCAGAACAATCTCGGAAAGCATAACCCGGCATCGGAGACGCTGATTTCTTGAAGATGCTCAATACTCAGTTTCGTTACTGGTTGTTCTATCAGCAGTTTAAAGCAATTTTGAAGAGAGAAGCCTTGAATATTAAGTCCACTCCTGTCGGCCATTCAATGCGTCAAAGGTGTGATGATGCAGCTTTTTCATTGCCGTTCCGAACTTGGTAGCAGGTGTTTATCTCTACCTGGCAAGAGCTGCCCCTGCTCTCTCTGACTCAGTGATCGAAGCGCAACCTCCGCCCTGCGTTTAACGGTTATCCGCATGTTTTTATAGGACGGAATCAATAACTATGGAACGCTTATACAGGTCGATAATCAGCCAACAATGTGATATTGCCGATATCTTTCGCTTTCCGAAAATACTGTTCATCAGCGGTTATCAGCAACGCACCTGAATGTAAAGCAACTGCATGGTAAAGGGTATCGAAGAGATGGTGGTTCAGGCGGATCGATAGAGAACATGCGATATCCCATAGTGGCTGGATTTCAGTCACAGAAACTATGCCCAATTCCTGCAAATCTGCAATGTCATCAGCAATAGTGTCTGGCTTCAGGCGTACACCGACTGCCGCGATTTCGGCTAACCAATGGCAAGGTTGTTGGACTGTTATCGTGCCATTCTGCAAAGCAGACAGTAACGCCAAAGCTTCCGAAACATTGTGTTCGTTGGGATTTTCGGGAATCAGCCATTTGACAATCACACTCGCGTCCAATACGTACAGGTTCATGGGCGTCCCGCCATACGGGCTGCCTGAATTTTCTCTGCACTGACTGGTTTTGTTGCCGCCCGCCGCGCTAACAGCCTGTCTACGGCCTTTGCTCGGCGATGCACGGTTTCCTGCACCAAAGCTTCTTGCAACAGTCGCGCCAGCATCTCTTCGATTGTTTGACCAACAAAGATACTCTCGCACCGTTTTTTCAAATCGTCCGGTATCTCGATTGTCAGGATTGCCATTTCAGGTTGACTCCGTAATGAGTTGTTTGAGACGAAAGTTTGATTTCACCATTCCCCATCTTTTATCTCTGCTGAAAAGTATACAAATATTCATCGTCGCAAGGGAATTACTAACAACGTTCCTTTCGGGGAAAGATAGATAACTTTTGATTGCCTTCCGAAAAAAACTCAGCGACTCACTCACCCCGCCATCTCCACCACATGCTGCAACTCCCACATCCTTCGGTAAAGCCCGTTCCCGGCCATCAGCTCCCCGTGCACACCCTGTTCCACAATCTTGCCCTTTTCAAGCACAAGAATCCGGTCATACTGCTCCATTGCCTTTAACCGGTGGGTAATGGTTATCAGCGTCTTTCCTGTGCTGATGGCGTTCAGGGTCTGGGTTACCTCTCTCTCGGTCACGCCGTCGAGGTTGGCGGTTGCTTCGTCGAGAATCATGATGGGCGCACGTTGCAGCAGAATTCGGGCGATGGCGATACGCTGACGCTCTCCTCCGCTCAGTTTCATGCCGTGCTGGCCGCACCATTCGTCGAGCTTTGGGGTGAAATGGCTGAGCCCGGCGGCGGTGAGCGCTTGTTTGAGGTCGCCGTCGGTGGACTCCGGCGCGGCGAGGGTCAGGTTTTCGCGGATGGTTTCGGCGAAGAGGTAGGTTCGCTGCGAGACAAGGGCGATCTGGCGGCGCAGCTCTTCGGGGTCGAAGAGGCTGATGTTGTGGCCGCCGATGGAGATGCTCCCTTCGTTGCTGTTCCAGAAGCGCATGAAGAGCGACGTAATGGTCGATTTGCCTGCGCCGCTCGGGCCGACGATAGCAATATGCTCTCCGGGCAGAACGGTGAAGGTGAGGCGGTCGAGTGCTTTTGTGGTGCTGCCGGGGTAGGTGAAGCTGAGCTTTTCTACATGTATGGTATGCTCTGCCGGAAAGTGCAGGGGA
>CAIXCO010000091.1 GCA_903917955.1 uncultured Chlorobiaceae bacterium
ACCATTGACGCTGCGTCGTTCATCAGTACCGGATTTACCAACCCCTATTTCATCTCGGCACGAGACGGAAGCGGAGTTGCCGATATGCTTGACGAAATTCTTGAGTCGCTGCCTGAAACGGAGAGAGAGCACAGCAACAAACCGTGTGCTACCCAACTTGCCGTGGTCGGAAGACCGAATGTGGGGAAATCAAGTTTTGTCAATGCCCTGCTTGGTTCAAACCGCTTGATTGTGTCGAACATCCCAGGCACCACACGCGATGCCATCGACAGCCACTTTACCCGCAAACAGGAAGATTTTGTTTTGATTGATACCGCAGGGCTGAGAAAACGGACAAAAATTGATGCGGGCATTGAGTACTACAGCTCGCTGAGAACCGAAAAGGCGATTGAGCGCTGCGATGTTGCCCTTGTGATGCTCGATGCCGCTCCGGGCATTGAAAAGCAGGATATGAGAATCATCAATATGGCCGTTGAGCGCAAAAAAGGGGCGCTACTCTTGATCAATAAATGGGATCTGATCGAGAAGGATTCAAAGACAAGCAAGATTTATGAGGAGGATCTCCGGATGCAGATGGGTAACCTCTCTTATGTGCCGGTGCTCTTTATTTCGGCGCTCACCAAAAAGAACCTCTACCGGGCCATTGATACGGCGCAGGAGATTTGCCGGAACCGTTCCCGTAAAATAAGTACCAGCGTACTCAACAAATTTCTTGAGGAGGCACTTTCACAGACGCATGTTTCCACAAAAACGGGCAAAGAGTTGAAAATCAAGTACATGACGCAGATCAATGCCGCCTGGCCGGTCTTTGCCTTTTTCTGTAATGATCCTCTCCTTGTGCAGCCAAATTTCAGAAAATTTCTTGAAAACAAGCTGCGCGAAAAGTTCAGCCTGGAGGGAGTCGCCATTTCAATGCGATTCATGCAAAAATAGGCGCATAGCCACCAATCAACCATAACTGTTTTTTTTGCAACATAAAACGAGAACACTCCATGACTACACTCCATGATGAATCGACACCTTCATCCTGCAGCCATAAAGAAGGCAATGGTCACTCCGCACACGCCTCCTGCGGTCATCATAATTGCAACAATGACCGTCCGCTGAAAGAGGTCAAACACATTATTGCGGTAGCATCAGGAAAGGGCGGAGTCGGGAAATCGACCTTTGCGGTCAACCTTGCCATCACCCTTGCCCAAACGGGTGCAAAGGTGGGGCTGATTGATGCCGATCTTTATGGCCCGAGCATTCCGACCATGTTCGGACTTGTCGATGCAAAACCGGAAGTTGAGGGGAAAAATCTTGTCCCGCTCGAAAAATGGGGAGTCAAACTGATGTCTATCGGCTTTTTGATTGAGAGCGATACAGCGGTTATTTGGCGTGGGCCGATGGTTTCGAGCGCGGTCAAGCAGTTTATCAATGAGGTGGAGTGGAAAGAACTCGATTACCTGATTTTTGATCTTCCTCCCGGTACGGGCGATGTCCAGATTACCATTGCCCAGACCATCCCTTTGACGGGTGCCATTATTGTGACAACGCCACAGGATGTGGCCATTGCCGATGTGTCGAAAGCGGTGAGCATGTTCCGCAAGGTCAATGTCCCCATTCTTGGCCTTGTCGAAAACATGAGCTATTACGAGCTGCCGGACGGCACAAAAGACTATATCTTCGGGAACCATGGAGGGGAGATTTTTGCCCGTACCCAAGGGCTCGCCTTTCTCGGTTCCATCCCTATCGACCGGGCGGTGCGCGAAGGCGGTGACAGCGGCACACCATGCCTGCTCAGCCATCCCGATTCGGCAACGTCGAAAGCGATCAATCAGGCTGGACTGGAGGTTGTCCGCAGGATTTCCATCATGGAAGCAGAATGCGACGCCAAACAATGATGAATTTCATATTGTTTTTTTCCGCAAGAGGTTTGATATTGTCTGTTCTGTTCTGATATACAAAAAAGAGTACCGTTATTTTCAATCATTGTAAACCAAGCATACCATGAGTTCCAGCAAGGATTATCTGCCAAAAAGCGATGCACTCTACGACCAGGTTATTGCCGCACTTGAAACTGTCCGCCCTTACCTGCAGGTTGATGGTGGCGATTGTCAGATTGTCGGTATTACCAAAGAGATGACCGTTGATGTAAAACTGCTTGGCGCATGTGGTTCATGCCCTATGAGCACCCTGACCCTGCGTGCAGGCGTTGAGCAGGCAATCAAAAAAGCAGTGCCGGAAATTGTACGCGTCGAATCAGTCTAAAGGCTCAGGCGTCCAGATTTCGCAATAACAGTTCAAGGGAGTCGTCATTGTTGATGAGGACTTCCCTTGCTTTGCTCCCGTCGGCCTCACTCACAATTCCGCTATATTCGAGCTGATCCATCACCCGCCCTGCGCGGCTGAATCCGAGCCGGAGACGCCTCTGCAGCAGCGAAACACTCGCCTGCTGATGCGTTACAACAAGCCGTGCCGCCTCTTCAAACATGCTGTCTTTGCCATCTTTTTCCTGATATCCCGACGACGACATTCCGTTACCCTTTTGCACATCAGGAGCGGGAAGCACATACATGTTCTTCAGGGCATGCTGCGAGCCGATGAAGGAGGTAATCTGCTCAACCTCACCCGAGGAGACATAAGGCCCCTGGATACGCATTGATTTCGGCTGGTTTGAGGGCTGGTAGAGCATATCGCCGTTGCCAAGCAGTTGCTCGGCCCCGGAGCCATCAAGAATGGTGCGTGAATCGACCCTGCTGGCCACCTGAAAGGCAATCCGGGCCGGAAAGTTAGCCTTGATGATGCCGGTAATGACATCAACGGAGGGGCGCTGGGTTGCCACAATGAGGTGAATACCCACCGCGCGGGCGAGCTGGGCAATTCGGATGATCGGCTCTTCGACCTCCCGCCCTGCAGTAATCATAAGATCGGCAAGTTCATCAATAACAACGACAATGTAGGGCAATGCCTCTTCGGGAAAACGGCGGTTGTGGTCGCCGATATTGCGGACAGCCGCTTTTTCAAGGGTTTCATACCGAACCTCCATCTCTTTGACCACGCACTTGAGCGCGTAGACCGCTTTCTGGGGATCGGTGATAATCTGCTCGTCGATACCGGGAAAACGCATGAGAAAGTGGTTTTTCAGATGATTGTACTGAAAAAGCTCAACCCGTTTTGGATCAATCAGCACAAACTTGACCTTGTCGGGGCTGCATGCATAGAGAAGACTGGAGATAATGACATTGATGCAGACCGACTTGCCTGCCCCGGTAGCACCGGCAATCAGGAGATGCGGCATGATGGCCAGATCGGCAATATAGACCTCATTGGTGATGGTTTTGCCAAGCACAATAGGCAGCATCATGGTGCTGTTCTTGAATTTTTCGACCTGCAAGACTGAGCGGAGCCAGACCGTTTTTGCGGTGCCATTGGGAATCTCCACACCAACCGCATTCTTGCCGGGAATAGGGGCGATGATGCGAATTCCTCGGGCCGAGAGCGCCATGGCAAGATCATTTTCAAGAGATTTGACCCGGCTGACCTTGACGTCCGGCTCAAGCTCCAGCTCAAAAAGGGTGACGCGGGGACCTACGGTGGTTGCAATCCTCTTGACATCTATCTTGTAGATCTTGAGTTTTTCAAGCAGTTTCTGCTTGCTTTCGGCCAGATGCTGCTCGTCAATCTCGTCATTGTCGTCCGGCACCTTCTCCAGAAGATCAATTGAGGGAAAGCGATAGGGCTCACGATCTTTGGTCTGCACTTTCAATCGGCGCTCATCAAGGTCAGCCTCTTTTTCATGGACCGCCTTATGAATAATCATCTCCGGCTCTCCGGTCACCTTTGGCTGCTGCTGCACCAATGGAGGCGGCTCAATGGCTGTGGGCTCTGGCAAAAAAAGCTCCGGCTCATACAGCTCATTCTGTATCGGAGCAACTGGTGAAACCGTTGAAACCACCGACTCCTGTTCTTTTCGTTTCTGATCCTCTTTTTTCAACTCCTCTTTTTTCAGAGTCTCATGTTTCAGCGCCTGCTTTCTTTGCTCCTCCCTTTTCTCTTCTCTTTTTTTCTTTTTCTGCCTCTTCTGCTCAGCCCTATTTTTATGGTTCTCATCAAGCTGTGCCTTGAAGACGATCCACCTCTTGCGGCTCCATATAATCAGGGGTTGCGCTTCAACCATGAGGGCATCAAGGAGCCCTTTTCCCATATAGATGGTCAAAACAAGGGCAAGAACCGAGAGAAGCACCCATGCACCCGCTTCACCAATGACCTTCAGTTTCTCTGCAAGCATATTTCCAATCGCTCCTGACAAAACACTACTGATGGGGGTAGAGGTAAGGCCGAACATGGCAGAGATGACAACCGAAAACGTCGAGCTGTACAGAAAATAGAGCAGTGCGGGTTTGAGACTTTTTGCACGGTACATCGACCAGCCCCAGAAAAAGAGCGCCGTCAGTGGAAAAATGACCGGATAGCCATACGTACCAATAAAAAAAGAGGAGAGTTTGACTCCTAAGGGCCCGAAAGGGTTATGGATAGCCTCAGCCGCATTCAGGGCCTCTTTGCTGAAAACTTCAACCCAGCCAACACTTGATAGAGTCGCATCATCTTCGTGATGAAAACTCAGGAGAAAGCAGATCAGCAAAAAGGAGATGAGCATGAGAACAATGCCCATCAGTTCCCTCCGGAGCGTATCGCGGTTATGACTTTTTACCCTGGCACCTTTATGCTCTTTTTTCATTTTCACCTGTACACTCACTTCTGTAATACGTTATTGCATTCAGCCCAAAGAGGTTTTCACAAACGGCAAGCGCCTGATCACACCTGGGTGGAGATTCCCGCGAACTTCAACCAGAATGGGGGTGCCCACCTTGATCTGTTCGCGCAATACATTGCAGGTACCAACCGGCTCCTGAAGCGTTGGCGAAAGAGTGCCGCTGCAAACCCAGCCAATCTCCTCACGCTCACGGTTGTACACCTTGAAATGCTGGCGCGGAAGCACTCGGCCATCAAGCGAGAATCCAGCGACTCCCCTCTTCAACTCAAGTGCAACCTGCTGGCAAGCCGTACGGCCGATAAAATCACCTTTCTCCATTTTGACCACCCATTTCAGCCGCGCTTCAAGCGGATTGGTCTGCTGATCAATCTCATGGCCGTAGAGGGAGTAGCCCATTTCAAGGCGGAGCGTATCGCGTGCGCCGAGACCAATGGGCTGAATACCGCTCTCCTGGCCCGCCTCAAACAATGCTTCCCACAAGGGGCGAGCAAGCTCATTGGGCAGGCAAATCTCCACTCCCTTTTCGCCGGTATAGCCGGTTCGGGCAATCATCACCTCTGAGCCCTGAAAGAGAACTTTACAGAAGTGAAAAGAGCCAAGCGCCTCAGCATCAAGGGCGGGGAAAACTTTCGCAAGAATATTCAGGGCAAGAGGGCCCTGCAAAGCTATCAAAGAGAGCTGGTCGGTATGATCTTCAAGCACAACCCCTTCAAAGGCTTCAATGTGCTGCTGCAACCACTCAAAATCTTTTAGGACGTTGCTCGCGTTAACGATAAGAAAAAAGGTTTCACTGTCGATGCGGTAGATAATCAGATCATCAACAATACCGCCGTGGGGATAGAGCATGAGGTTGTACTGCGCCTGACCGTCAGCAGCATGATCAAGGTCATTGGTTGTCATGAACTGGAGAAACTCCTTTGCCCTTGCACCCCTGACATAAAAATTACCCATGTGCGACACATCAAAGAGCCCTGCCGCGTTGCGTACCGCATTGTGCTCAGCGATAATTCCCCTGTACTGAACCGGCATAAGATAGCCACCGAAATCGATAATTTTGGCTCCAGCCTCTTCATGCCAGGAGTACAACGCTGTTTTTTTCATAACGACCCTACGACTAAAGTTATTGAGTGGAGGTACAACTGAGTGTAAAAAAACATTTAAACAGGAAAATCAAAGCTTTTTTTCAGGAAGAAGAAGATTTTGCCATAGAAACAGTGCCCATTCTGTACTATGCTTTTATCTCCCAAGCCAATAAGAAGGATGACGCTTAAGATGCATAACTGCAATCACAAGCACTTCATCTGAAAGAATCTTGTACAAAAGGGCAAATGGAAACTGACGAACGAGACTTCGACGAACAGCATACCTTATTTCAGGATAAGCTTCTGGGGTTTTTTCTATACGAGCGACCGCCTCATCTATCCGACCAATGAAATCTCGACCAAGACCTTCGGCCTTATTTTGATAATAAAACATAGCTTCAAACATCTCATCTTCAGCCGGCTTCAAAAATCGTACTTTTTTCATCCGAGTAGTTCTCGAGCATCATGAAGAACCTCGGCAGCAGCTCTTGCTGAAACCTCCCCATTCAGGTAAGCCTGGTACCTCCTTTCTGCCTCTTCAATCCACAAAGCTTCATTTTCCTGACCAGCCAAATCACCAAGGCTCGCAAGAAGATACTCTGCAAGTTCTGCACGAGCCTGTAGGGGCAGAGCCATAACCTCTCGTTTGATCTCTAACAAATTATTCATTTCATAGTCTCCCGTACATTAACGTTTAACCATCCTTGCCTGATGCAATTATCTAAAATAAAAGACCGACACACTCACCTCCCCCGGCCAATAATCACCTCATTGCCAAGTTCATTGCGATCACCGGTTTTCAGAGGAAAATGGACGGCGAGAATCTCGGCGCACCGGTCAACTGCTGCACAAATTGCGGCAGCCTGCCCTTTGCTTTTGATGCCACGGATGATAATTCCGACAATCTCCTGCCAGAGCTCCTTGTCAACTTTGGCGTTAATGCCCCTGTCGGCAACCACACGGACATTATGCTCAAAGAGTGAAATATAGATGAGAATGCCGGTATGGTCAGTGGTCTGATTGATATCCTTGTGATAAAAGGAGTTAATAGCCGCCTCTTCGACCTCTTCCTTCATGTCGGAGGCTGTGACAAAGAGGCGTTTGAGCAAAGGAGTTCGCTTGAGCACTTCATGAAGCACGATAAACGAGCACGCAAAAACTTCAAGAAAGAGCCACCGGCTATCACTCCCGGTAAAAAGCACCACGGCGATACCGAGGAGCATGGCAAGAAGCGTGCTGCCGATCATGCTGGCGAGGGGATAGTGATAACTTGAGGGGACCACCATCACCACAATTTCACCAGAGGTGCGCTTTTCAGCCTCTGCTATTCGAGCCTCAATCTGAAGCCGCTCCCCCGCTGCAAGGAATTTTTCTGCCGAATCTTTCATCTTGAACGTTTGTTACTATGGCATTTACCAATCACCTGATGCTCCTCCGCCGCCAAAGCCTCCGCCGCCACCACCGAAGCCGCCACCTCCACCGCCGCTTCCCCCACCAAAACCGCCTCCATAGAAGCCGCCGCCAAAACCGCCGTTGGCCATCGGGCCGCCTCTGTGGCCACGGAAAATCTGGCTGATGAAATAGATCACCAGCAAAATAAGGGTGAGGAGGGTAAATGAGGGTTTGCTGTTCCCTTTCGTCTGGGGCTTGGCCTTGTACTCACCGTGAACCGCAGCAATAATCGACGAAACCCCTTTGGTGAATCCTGCATCGAACTGCCCTGCCTTGAAGGCTGGAGAAATCTCGTCTTGAACAATCCTACCGGCAAGAAGATCGGTCAGCCTCCCTTCCAGACCGTAACCAACCTCAATGCGCGTCTTGCGGTCATCGCGAGAAACAACGAGGATTACACCATTGTCGGAGCCTTTCTGGCCGATCTTCCAGGTCTCGGCCGCCCGTATTGAAAAGTTTTCGATGGGTTCACCCTGAAGCGATGGAATGGTCAAAATAACAATCTGCGTTGACTCAGCGGTCTCAAACTGCTGAAGCCGCGCCTCAAGCTCCGCACGCACCGGTTCGGAAATCATGGCACCATAATCGTTGACCCGTCCTGAAAGAGCGGGCACAGGAATTGCTGCAAAACCGCGGAGAGGGAGAAACCCAATCAGCGCAAAGAGCAGAAAGAGCATACCCCGCAGCCGGAATTTCATCACATTGTTCATGGCAGGCAGCACCATCAAAATTTGACTGCTGGCACCGCTTTTGCGGCCTCATCAGCCTTGAAATACTCCTTGGCTTTCAGCTTCAACAACATGCTGTTGGTCATTGAGTTCGGAAATTTCCTGATTGAGAAGTTGAAAATTGCAACGGCCTCGTTGTAGCGCTGACGGGCAACACTGATGCGGTTTTCGGTTCCCTCAAGCTGATTCTGCAAATCGCGGAAGTTCTGGCTGGCCTTGAGATCAGGATAGCGTTCTACCGCCACAAGCAGGCGCGAAAGGCTTGAAGAGAGTCCGCCCTGGGCACTGCTGAATTTTGCCATGGCTGCCGGATCGCTAAGCATGGCGGGGGTGAGCTGAATGGAGGTCGCTTTGGCCCTCGCTTCAACAACGGCGGTAAGCGTCTCCTTTTCAAAGTTTGCCGCACCCTTGACCGTTGCCACAAGGTTCGGCACCAGGTCACCCCTGCGCTGCAACTGCGACTCCAGATCGCCCCACGACTGGTTTACCGCCTCTTCATTCTGCTGTATAACGTTGTATCCGCAACCGTAAAGGGTGCTGAAAAAAAGAAAAAATGCAACAACTCTCGCCATCGACACCTTCATAACGCTCTCCTTGCTCTTGTTTATGCTGTTAATCATACCTCTCATAAGAAAAATATACAAAAAATCTACCGCTCACCGCAAAAAAGCACCACGCTCACACCGCTACCCAAAGAGAACCCCTGCGGATGGTTCAGTTGACAAGCCGTTCAACCGTGAAAATTCCCTGAACTTTCTTCAGCTTCTCCATCAGGGTATTCAGTTTATCGGCATTGCGAACGTAGATTATCATAGTACCAACAAACATTCCGTCATGGGCGTTCAGCGAAATGGTGCGGATATTGGTATCAAATTTGGAGATGACTGTCGTAAGCTGGTTCATGATGCCAAGACGGTCTTCACCCACAATCTTGATACCGGCAAGAAAATCGGTTTCAACTTTGCGGTTCCACGATACCGAAACCGTGCGCTCGCTTTTGAGCAGATTTTCGTTACTGACATTGACGCAGTTCTTGCGATGAATTTTGACACCTTCAGCCGTCACAAAGCCGATGACGTCATCACCGGGAACAGGCTGGCAGCAATTCGCGTAGGCATAGGCAATGTTGTTCATACCGGCAATAACAACCTCATCCTTTTTGGACGAGGCACGCTCATCGCCCTGTTCCTGGCGCGCTTTCTGCAGATAATCCTCAACCTCACGCGCTTCATCAGTGAGGGTTTTTGCGACCGACTCCTCTTTGCGGAAATTGGTAACCCGCTCAATAACCTCTTCTCCGCTGATCTGCTGGCTGCCAAGTGCGTTAAAGAAATCTGCCGGAGTTTTAAGCCCATACCCCTTCACCTGCTGAATGATATCACCCTCCGAGAAAAGCCTTTTGGTACCGGCCACCATTTTCTCCCACATCCCCCGCCCCTTCTCAATCTGCAGCCTGCGCTCTTCATTGATGGCCGAACGGATTTTCAGCTTTGCCCGCTGGGTTACAACCATTTTGAGCCAGTCCTGTTTCGGTTTCTGACTTTTCGAGGTGATGATTTCGACCCGGTCACCGGATTTAAGCTGCGCATTCAATCGAACAATCTTGCCGTTCACCTTGGCCCCGATACAGCCGTTGCCAATCTCCGTATGGATGGAGTAAGCAAAATCGATTGGCGTGGCATCGGCTGGCATGGTTTTCATATCTCCTTTCGGAGTGAAAACGTAGATCTCGTCACGATAGAGATTGAGCTTGAACCCCTCCATAAAAGAGGCCGCCGAATCGGCATCCTTGATAAGCTCTCTGGCCCAGCGGAGAAACGAATCAATTTGAACATCGTCGCGTGATATCTTCTCCTTGTAACGCCAATGGGCCGCAACACCGAGCTCGGCAAACTCATGCATGCGCTTCGTGCGGATTTGCAGTTCAACCATGTGGCCTTTTGGACCGATAATGGCCGAATGGAGCGACTGGTATCCATTATGTTTTGGCACGGAAATATAGTCCTTGAAGTACTGCGGCACCGGCGGATATTTCTGTGTAATAAACCCATAGACCGAAAAGCAGTCGGCAATGCGCTCCGTATCAACAATCACCCGGATACCGTACAAATCATGAATCTCCTCAAAATCCCTGTTTTTGCTGCGCATCTTGTTATAGATCGAAAAGAGATGCTTGGCCCGTCCCTGCACCTCTACCTTGAACTCTTGCTGCTCAAGATCCGCCTTGATGGGGGCAATGATTTTGGACAAATAGCTGACACGATTACCCTTGCCCATGCGAAGTTTCTGCTGGAGAAAGTCGTACATCTCCGGATCAATGAACTTAAGAGCGAGGTTTTCAAACTCGACCCTCATTTTTCCAAGACC